>DMJJ01000040.1 GCA_003452185.1 Verrucomicrobiales bacterium
GCCTCAACTGCAACCACCACCTCCGCGAACACTCCAGGGGACGAAATGCCGGTGTTGAACCTATGACAGCTCCCAAGGGGGAAAAGTTACAACTCAAATCGGGGAGCCTTCCCAATGTCTCGACTCCCGCCACGGATCCATGGCAAAAGACCCGGGATGAAGCTCCGCCCCCTCCTCCCCTTCCCGGGGATTTCCTTGGCCCTCGGGTGGGTCCTGGCTCTGACGGCCTGCCAAACCCCGAAACCGGCCCCGTCCGGAAGCCGCGGGACCGCGGCCGTCCCACCCCAGGCCCCCTTCCCTGCGAAGCCAGCAGTCCCCGCTCGAGGAAACCCGGTTCTCCCTCCGGAACCCCCGCCTCCCCCCACCACCGTTGAGTACGTCGGCACCCCCCTCCCGCTATTCGACGGACGGAGCATGGCGGGCTGGAAGGCAACGGAGTTCGCGGGCGCCGGGCCCGTTCACGTGGAGCAGAAGTTCCACGGCGAGGCCCCCGCGCTGGTCCTCGACCAGGGGGTCATGACCGGGATCACCTGGACGAACGACCTTCCCCTGATGAGCTACGAGATCAGCCTCGAGGCGATGCGGGTGGCAGGAGGGGACTTCTTCTGCGGGCTGACCTTCCCCGTGGGCAAGGACCCGTGCAGCTTCATCGTCGGGGGATGGGGCGGCGGGGTCGTCGGGCTCTCCAGCGTGGATGGCGAGGACGCCGCCCACAACGAAACCACCCGTTACATGAAGTTCGAGGAGGGGCGGTGGTACCGCATCCGCGTCAGGGTGCTCCCCGCCTCCATCCAGGCCTGGATCGATGATGAACAGGTGGTCAACCTGGTGACCACCGACCGGGGGCTGAGCATCCGGCTGGAGGTGGAACTCTCCCGCCCGCTCGGAATCTCCACCTGGAGCACGGCGGGGGCAGTCCGCAAGCCCTCGATTCGAAGGGTCAAGGCACCGTGACCGCGACGGGGGCGGCGCCCGGAAATCAGTGCGTGTTGCAGCCGATGACCTTCACCATGCCGATCACGATCAGCAGGACGGCAAAGAAGGGGAGGAAGACCCCCTTTACGGTCATCATAAACAGGGTCACGCCGAGGGCGGCACCAATGGCGAGCCAGGCAAGGGTTGCACCGATCAAGACTTTCATCGCGCGCGAGTCTATCGACCAAGGCACGGGGATCAACCCTGAAAGTTGAATCGCCACTCCCCGCCCCGGGGCTGGCGGCTCACCCCCCCACCCGAAAGCTGATCTTCTGAACCACCGTCGGTCCCAGCGCGGCCTGGAGGCGTTTGATGATGTCGCGTCGGTACCAGCGGACGATCTCCGAGAGCCAGACGTTGCTGTCGACGTTCACAAAGAGCGTCCCCTTGTGGATCCCCGTCGGTTGGGCATGCGCGGCCACCGTCGGGTCGACGGAGGCGTTCCACACCTTCACGATCTCCGCCTCCGCCTGCCGGCTCTCATACCGGATCTCCTTCAGCACCCGCGGCAGGACATCCGAGACCGCCCTCGCCGAAGGGCGGCGGGCCACCTCCTCCGGGGAGGTGTTCAGCCCCCGCCACTGGGCCAGCACCCTTTGGCGGGCGCTGACGCGGGGTCCGCCCAACGGTGGGGACCAGCGCTGGGGTTGGCGTAGGGACTGCGTGGACATCAGATGCTGGCGTCGTCGGTCGCCGACTGCTCAAGCGCCTCGTCCAGGACAAGGACCCCGTGCGGCGGCAGGTCGTAGTTTCCGCTGAAGCTCCGGTTGGTCAGGAAGTCGTGCACCGGCTTGTAGAAGTTCAGCCGGATTGGCGTGCTCTGATGGTTCAGCAGGAAATAGACCCGGGTCCCATCCTTCTCCCGCGCGCTCACCTCGATGGCGTCCGGAACCTTCAGCAGCGGGTGGATCCCGCACTGCTGCCGGAGGTACCCCACCAGGTCGAGATAGAACGGAGCGTGGCTGATGGTGCCGATGTAGATCGCCTTGCCGGCACCATACTGGTTGGTCGTCAGGGCCGGGGCGCCGGCGTAGAAGTCCTTGGCGAAGGTTGCCAGGACCTGGCAGTGGGTCGGGCGGATGACATCGCACCAGAGCCGCCCGGGATGGAGATGGGTGGCCGTAAACCCGGACTTCACCGCCAGGTGGTTCTCCTCCCCGGGGGGGAGCGGATCAAACTCCAGAACCTCGAGGCCAAAAACATCCGTCAGGTCGTGCGGCCGACCGCTGTCAGGGGCCATGTGATGCTCGTCCACCAACCCCGTGTTGCAGGTGGCCACCAGCGTCCCGCCGTTCATGACGTAGAGCTTGAGGAGGTCGGCCTCGCCCCCGGCCAGGAGCTGGAGCGAGGGGGCGATCACCACCTTGTAACGCGAGAGATCCTCGGTGGGCCGGACGAAATCGACGGGGATGTTCCGGGCGTGGAAGGCGGAATAAAAGAGCTGGATGTGCTCCCGCTGGTTGAAGTGCCGGTTGGGCTGCGGGACATGCCGCATGTTCCAGTCGTTCTCCGGACTCACGAGGATCGCAACATCCGCCACCACACGGGTTCCCTTGAGCACCGGGGCGAGCATCTCGAGCTCGTGACCAATCTGCTTCACCTCCTGGTACACGCGGCCATCCGCCCGGCCGTCATGCGTCAGGACGCCGCCGTAGAATTTCTCGGACCCGATGCGCGGCTGCCGCCACAGGAAATAGAGGAGGCCGTCCGCCCCGCGGGAGATCCACTGGTAGCTGAAGAGCCGCACAACGCCCGGCCGGACCAGCGAGTTGACCTCGCCCCAATCGACATTCCCCGCCTTGTGCTCCATGACCCAGAACCCAAGATGGTTGTCCCCCGGCGCCCGGATGTTCTGCTTCTTCATCGACCTCATCATGTCGATGTAGCAGGCGTTCTCGGCAACCCGGTTGCTGATGGTCGCGTTGCTGTCGACCGAGACGAAGTCGAGCACCTCGGCCATGTCGAAATGGTCGAAGTTGCGGGTCATCGCCCGGAGATTCTGCGTCACCGGGACGTTGGGGGTGATCTCCTTCAGGATGCGGGACTGCATCCGCGCAAACGCCACGATGCTGTCGCTGCTGAACCGCATCCAGTCCATGAGGAGCGCCGGGTTGTGCACCGTGGGGGCCCGCCGCGGCATCGGCACCTGGTCCCACTCGGTGACGATCTGTCCCCAAAAGCGGTTCCCATGCATCTCGTTGAGGCGTTCCAGGGTCTCGTACTTGAGCTCAAGCCACTGAACCCAGTCCTCACGGGTCTCCTCGTTGAAGCTGAACTCCGTCCCATGGCCTCCGAGCCCGTTGTCGATCTGCCACGCGATCAGCTGGGGGTGCTTGCCAAGGGCCTTGGCCAACTGCCGCACCACCTGGTCGCACTTGTCCCGGAAGAGGTTGTTGTTAAGGCAAACCGCCCGGCGCGTTCCCTCATAGAGCCGAAGCCCCTGCCGGTCCACGGGGAGGATCTCCGGATACTTGCGCGCCATCCAAGGGGGAGGTGCAGCCGTGGGTGTACCGAGGACCACCTTGATCCCGGCCTCCCCGAGAAGGTCCATCATCCGGCGCATCCAGGAGAAATCGAACTTCCCCTCCTCCCGCTCGTAGAGCCCCCAGGCGAACTCCCCCATCCGGACCACATTCACCCCGGCGTCCACCATCATGGCCACATCTTGCCTCCATCGGGCCTCGGGGTTGTCGGGGGTGCCTGCGTGGGGGTAGACCCAGTGCTCTGGATAATAGTCGACTCCGAAGTGCATAAGGGCGATCGGATTGGTTAGAGACGGGGCCAGCCTACGCCAATCGGGGGTGGGGGCAATGCGAAACTCCGCCGGGGCCGCAAACAAGGGGATTGTCCCAACCGACCTCCCCTCGCATACTCCGGCCCCGTGAGCCCCATGAAGCTTCCCGCCTGCCAGAGTCTCACCCTCGGCCTCCTCTTTCTCGGGGCCGACAGCCAGACCCCAGGGGTCGCAGCCGAGCCGCCCGCGGGGGCCCGCTCCATCCCCCAGGCGCTCGCCTCATTCCAGCTCGCCGACCCCGCGCTCGTGATCGAGTTGGTGGCGTCCGAGCCCGACGTCGCGAGCCCGGTGGCGATGGCCTGGGATGCCGACGGACGGCTTTACGTCGCCGAGATGTTCGACTATCCGCTGGGGCCCGCCCCGGGACGGATCAAGGTGCTCGAGGACCGGGATGGCGACGGGGTCTACGAGACCTCCCATGTCTTCGCAGACCAACTCCCCTTCCCCAACGGGGTGCTCCCGTGGAACGGAGGGCTGTTCGTGACAGCGGCTCCCGACCTCCTTTACCTCAAGGACACCGACGGCGACGGGAAGGCCGACATCCGGAAGGTCCTGTTCACCGGGTTCGGAGAAGGGAACCAGCAGCTCCGGGCCAACGGGCTTCGCTGGGGTCCCGACGGATGGATCTACGGGGCCAACGGTCGGAGCGACGGGGAGGTCCGCCGCCCGGACGATGCCACGAGCATCTCGCTCCGCGGGCACGACTTCCGGTTCCGTCCCGACACCGAGGTGATCGAAAGCCTCGCCGGGCGGTCGCAGTTCGGGCTCGGGCTGGACGACTGGGGAAACCGGTTCCTTTCCTGGAACACCATCCCGATCCGCCATGACGCCATCCCCGAGCGCTACCTGCTGCGCAACCCGAGGCTCCCGGCATCGCAGGGGGTGCAGAACCTCCTCCCGGCGGGGGATTCGGGCCGGGTTTATCCCAGGTCCCCGGTCCCGCGCACCTTCAACCAGGAGTCGACGAGCCACTTCAACGCGCTCGGGGGGCTGACGATTTTCCGCGGGGACGCCCTGCCCGCCTCCTATTACGGGAATGCGTTCATGGGGGAGACGCTCCGCAACCTCATCCACCGCCGCGCCCTCGATCCCGAGGGGGCGACCTTCACCGCGCGGCGAACGGAGAAGGAGACCGAATTCCTCACCTCGACCGACCCCTGGTTTCACCCGGTGAACTTCGCGACCGGCCCCGATGGCGCCCTGTACGTGGCCGACTTCTACCGGCTCTGGGTCGAGCACCCGGGGTTCGTCCATGATGCCATGAAGGAGCAGGTCGACTGGAGGGAGGGTTCCGGCAACGGCCGGATCTGGCGGATTCGCTCCCGCGACTTCAAGCGGCCGCCGAAGTCTCCGGCCTTCGGCTCCCTGGCCCCGGCGGAGCTGGCCGCGCGGCTGGAGAGCCCGAACGGGTGGGTGCGCGACACCGCGCAGCGGCTGCTCGTCGAGAAAAAGGATCCCCAGTCGGCCGCCGCCGTCCGTCCACTCGTGACCCGCTCCGCCCGACCGGCCACCCGTGCCCTGGCCCTCTGGACCCTGGAGCTTCTCGGGGGGCTGGAGGAGTCCGACCTGAACGCCGGACTGAACGATCCCAACCCCAGGGTGCGGGAGACGGCCTTGCGCGTTGCGGAGCCGAAGCTCGGCGACTCGCCCGGGCTCCAGCAGCGGCTGCCCAAGCTGGCGAAGGACGCCGACCCGCGGGTACGCCTGCAGGCCCTCCTCGAGGCGGGAGGGGGAATGGACCCCGCGGCCCGGGCCGAGATGCTGGCGGACGTCGCGCTCCAGCCCGACCTGGACCCGCTGACGATCCTCGCCCTGCGGAGCAGCCTGGGCGATCGACCCTGGCCCGTGCTTGAGCAGGTCCTCTGGACCGACCGGCTCTCGGCCGACCCCTCCCCCTCACGGCTCGAGTTCCTGCGGGGGCTCGCGGCCGAGACCGGCGCCGCGGGGCCCGACCAGGATCGCAACTCCCTGCTCGCAATGCTCGCTAACCTGGGGTCGCGGGGGATCGTGACACGGCATCTCGCCCTGTTCGATGGGCTGGCAGCCGGATGGGCCTCGGCCGACCCGGGCTGGCGCGAGCACCTCGGCCCCTGGCTCGACCAGCGGGAGGAGCGGAAACGGTGGCACCAGGAGCTGGCCCGCGCTGCCACAACCCTCGCGGGTGCGACCAACCAGCCCGACGCCACGCGGCGGATCGCGCTCTCGGTGCTGGCCCGGGTGGGATCGACTGAGTCGGGCCTCGCGCTCCGGGGCTTCCTCAAGCCCCCCCACTCCGAGGCGACCCAGGCGGCGGCCGCCGCCGCCATCGCCGATGCCAAGGATGCCCCGCTCTTCCGCGAGGCGCTCACGGGTTGGAAATCCTACCCGGTCCGCATCCGCCGGGGGCTCCTCGCCGGCGCGGCTCGCACGGCCGAGAATGCCGCGGCCCTGGTTGACCTGCTCGAACGCGGGGTGATCCTCCCCGCGGAGCTCGATCCCGTCACCCAGCAGGGGCTCCGGGGACACAAGCTCGCCGAACTGGCCGAGCGGGTGGAGAAAGCGCTCGGGCCCAGGGTGTCGGCCGACCGGCAGAAGGTGGTTGAAAGCTTTGCACCCGCCCTTGCCCTGGCCGGGGATCCGCGGCGCGGCGGGGGAGTCTTCAGCCGTGGGTGTCTCACGTGCCACCGGATCGGCGACCGCGGCCAGAGCGTCGGACCGGACCTCTCCGGCGTCGGCACCCGGCCGAAGGAATCGCTGCTGGCCGACATCCTCGACCCGAGCCGCCAGGTGCCGGGGGACTTCGTCAGCTACAGTGTGGTGACCTCCGGAGGGGATACCCTCACGGGGCTCCTGGTGTCGGAGACCCCCGGTGGAGTGACGCTTCGCCGTCCGGGAACACAGGATGAGTTTGTACCGCGCGAACGGGTGGTGGAACTCCAGGCCAGCGGGAAGTCACTCATGCCGGATGGACTGGAGGCGGGACTCACCCCCCAGGATATCGCCGACCTCCTCGCCTTTCTTCAGAAGCCGGCGGCCACACTGCTCCCGCCCGGAACCTGATTCCCCCCACTCACGGGGGGCGCGGCCTCAGGCCCCAAACTCGGGAACCACCACCGGGCGGTTCCCCGCATCCGGCTCGGCGAAGGTGGGCCACGCGGCAAGATCCTCAATCGTCCAATGGGGACGGTGACGCTCGAGGTCATCCGCCACGGCCCCGTGCTTCCAGACCGCGTACCGAAGGGTTCGGGCGACATCGGCCGCCAGCGCAGGCTGCGCCACGAGCCCCGAGAGCCACCCCGCGAGCAGGTCCCCGCTCCCCCCCTGCCCCATCGCAGGGTTCCCGGAACAGTTGACGTGGATCGGCCCGCGACTCCGCCCCACCAGCGTCTGGCACCCCTTGAGCACCACCCAGCAATCCCCGTAGTTGCGCGAAATCTCCCTCACCACGTCGAACCGGCGGGAAAGCACCTCCTCGGAGCTGCCCCCAACCAGGCGGGCGGCCTCCCCGGGATGCGGGGTCACAACGCGGAGCACACCCTCGGGAGTCGCCCCCTTCGGGAGCCACGCGATGGCGGAGGCATCGACAATCACCGGGAGGGGTGAGCTGCGCCACAGCCCCTCGACCCATCGACGCGCCTTCGGCTCCACGGCCGGGTCCGCCAACCCGGGTCCGATCAGGACCGCGGTGCATCGGGCGGGGAGCGAGGGTTCCTCCCCCCAAGGCTGCACCATCACGGACTGGAGGTGGGAGGCGACCGGTTGATACACCTCCGGGGAGGTGATCACCGTGATGAGCCCCGTCTGCGCCCGCTGCGCCCCCCGGGCGGCGAGGACCGCCGCCCCGTGACACCCGAGGCTGCCGGCTACAATGGCAAGGTTCCCGAAGGTTCCCTTGTGTCCCTCGACCGGGCGGGCGGGGGGAAACCAGCGAAAATCGGAAGGCAGGGTCCACTGCAGCTCGGAGGAGAAGGGGCAATCGATCAACCCTATCTGGGGAGCCACCTCAAGCCGTCCGACGAACGGCCAGGCCCGCGACTCGAGCAACCCCCGCTTCGGGGCCCCCAGGGTGAGCGTCACCTGGGCCTTGAGGGCGGCCCCCGCCGGTTCACCCGTCTCCCCATCGAGCCCCGATGGAAGATCAACCGAGAGGATCGGGATCCCGGAACGGTTGACCGCCTCGAAAAGCCGGCAGAACTCGGGATCCAGCCTGCGGTTCAGCCCGGTGCCGAAGACCCCGTCCAGCAGAAGCGACGGCTTGAGGGAGAGGATCGATTCAAACTCAGCAAGGCTTTGACGTGGATGGATCGCCTCCACCCGGTGAACCTCGTGCTCGACGAAAAGCCGGCAGGCCTGCAAGACATCCTGGCCGTTGTTGCCGCGGCCGTAGAGCGCCACCACCGACTCCCCCTTGCGAAGCATCCGGTGGGCCCGCTCCGCCACGAGGTGCCCGACCCGCCGGATCACCTCGAGCTGGGAGCGGCCGGCCTTCCAGCTCATCTGCTCCCACTCGCGCATCTGCCCAACGCTCAAAACAGGGAGTGCCATGCGGTCAGGATCGATCGGGGGGGGGTTCTCACGAATAGAGCTTCGCCACCAGGTCGCCATACCCGTTGTACGGGAGCGTCCGGGCCCGGTCGAAGGTGCCGATGACCCGCTCCGTCGCCTGCGACCACCGGGGGTGGGGAACCTTGGGGTTCACGTTCGACTCGAACGGATACTCATCCGCCGCAAGGGTCTCCCAAAAGGTCTTGGGCTGCGTGGCAACGAACTCGATCTTCACAATCGACTTGATGCTCTTGTACCCGTATTTCCACGGCACCACGAGGCGCACCGGAGCCCCCTGCTGCTTGGGGAGCGGCTTCCCGTAGATCCCCGTCGCCATGAGCGTCAGGGGGTGCATCGCCTCGTCCATCCGAAGCCCCTCAAAATAGGGCCACGGGTAGCCCGCCGTCCGCGGGCTGCGCATCCCGGGGAACTGGTCCGGCCGGTTCGCGGTCTCGAATCGGAGGAACTTCGCCGAAGCCTTCGGCTTGGCCTTTTCGATGAGTTTTGAAAGCGAAAACCCGGTCCAGGGCACCACCATCGACCAGGCCTCGACACACCGGAAGCGGTAGACCCGCTCCTCCAGCGTCACCTGCGACAGCAGATCGTGCAGCGCCAGGGTCATCGGGTTGTCACAAAGCCCCGTGACCTCGATCGACCAGGGGGTGGTGACAAACTTCCCCGTCAACAACCGCACCTCCCCCTTGTCCAACGAGAACTCGTAGAAATTGTTGTAGGAGGTAGCCACCTCCTCGTTCGTCAGCTTGAGATCGGGATTGAAGGCCGGGTTTCGGGGATAGGGGTACCCCGCCCCCGGGGAGGGACGCGGGGAATCCGCCGCCCGCAGGAACCCGGGAGCCGCGAGCATCGCCCCGCCGGCGAGTCCGAGCTGCCGAAGGAAGTCGCGCCTCCGCAGAAACGCCCCCTCGGGCGTGATCAAGCGGTCCGGGAGATGCCAGGCAGAGCGCCGCACGAGGTTGGCCATGGCGATAAGATGCCCGAGACGGGACGAATTTCCACCGCAATCTTTAGTGGCACTGAGGGAACTCTTTTCTATAGAGTCGCCGCGCCTGCCTATTCCAGCCGGGGGCCTTCCGGATCGACCACACTCCGGGGGGGACCGCGGCGGGGGTGGGGGAAGCGCACACGACCGACAACACCTCTCATTCACAACACCGCATGGACTCAGCATCCGCATCCGCCAAGACAAGCCGTCATCACTGGAGATTCTTCCGCGCCGGCGGCTTCGACCAGGTGCGGCTCGACTCCGGAGCCGATCTCCTCAACCTGGACAAGCTGGACCAGAAACTCTGGGTGGCGCTCGCCTGTCCGACGTCGGGGCTCGACTTCGACTCGCGGACCCTGTCGCTCATCGACACGGACAAGGATGGCCGCGTGCGCGTTCCGGAGCTCATCGCAGCGACCCGCTGGGCCTGCCTCTGCCTGAAGAACCCGTCGGATCTCCTCGCCGGGTCCCCTGCCCTGAACCTGGCCTCGATCAACGACACGCTGCCCGAGGGGAAACAGCTCCTGGCCAGCGCGCGGCAGATCCTCTCGAATCTTGGGAAGAAGGATGCCGCAACGATTTCCGTGGAGGAGACGACCGACACCGTGAAGATCTTCGCCCAGACGACCTTCAACGGGGATGGGATCATCCCCGTTGAGGCGGCCCAGGACCCCTCCGTGAAGGGAGTGATCGCCGACATCCTGGCGACCCACGGATCCGAGGTCGACCGCAGCGGCAAGCCCGGCGTCAGCCAGGCAAAGGTGGATGCCTTCTTTGCCGATGCGCAGGCCTTCTCCGACTGGCAGGCGAAAAACGAGGCCGACGCGACGATCCGTCCCGCGGGGGATGGAACCGCGGCGGCGGCGGCCGCGGTCGCCGCCCTTCGCGGCAAGATCAACGACTACTTCACCCGGTGCCGGCTGGCGGCCTTTGACCCCAGGGCCATCAACGCCCTGAACCGCGAGGAGAAGGAGTATCTCGCCTTCACGGCGAAGGACCTGACATCCACCTCGGCGGAGATTGCGGCCCTGCCGCTCGCCAGGGTCGAAGCCGGAAAGGCCCTTCCCCTGTCCGCCGGCCTGAACCCGGCCTGGTCCGCCGCGGTGTCCGCCCTCGTCACCACCGCCATCACCCCCCTGATCGGGGCACGGGGCGAGCTGACGGAGGCCGACTGGGGGGTGCTCCAGGGGAAACTGGCTCCCTACGAGGCCTGGTCCGCCGCCAAGGCGGGGGCCTCGGTGGAGAAGCTCGGCCTCGCCCGGGTGCGGGAGATCCTGGCCGGCAAGAGCCGGGAAGCCATCACGGGGCTTATCGCCCAGGACAAGGCCCTCGAGGCGGAGGCCGGCGCCATCGCCGCAGTGGAGAAGCTGGTGCGCCTGAACCGCGACCTGAGCCGCCTCCTCCACAACTTTGTCAGCTTCCGCGATTTCTACGGGCGCAAGGAGAAGGCGATCTTCCAGGCGGGCACCCTCTATCTCGACCAGCGGAGCTGCGACCTGTGCCTGGCAGTCGAGGACGCCGGGCGCCACGCCTCCATGGCGGGCCTTGCGGGCACGTACCTCGCCTACTGTGATTGCATCCGGAAGGCGACCGGCGAGAAACGCCAGATCGTTGCCGCCTTCACCGGGGGCGACTCCGAGAACCTGATGGTGGGACGCAACGGCGTCTTCTACGACCGCAAGGGTCAGGACTGGGATGCGACGATCACCAAGATCATCGACAACCCGATCAGCATCCGGCAGGCGTTCTTCTCCCCTTACAAGAAGCTGGTCCGGATGATCGAGGAGCAGGTGGCCAAGCGGGCTGCCGCAGCCGACGCCTCCGTGGATGCCAAGCTGGCCGAGGCGGCCAAGGCGACAGCCGAGGCCGACAAATCGAAGCCGGCAGCCCCCGCCGCAGCGCCGGCCCCGGCGAAGAACATCGATGCCGGGACACTCGCCGCCCTTGGCCTGATCATGAGCAGCTTGCTGGGAGCCTTGGGCACCGTGATGGTCTTTGTGCTGGGCCGCCCGCTGTGGCAGATTCCGCTGCTCCTGCTCGCCATGGCCCTCGCGATCTCCACCCCCTCGGTGATCATGGCCTACCTGAAGCTCCGCAAGCGGAACCTCGGCCCCATCCTCGATGCCAACGGGTGGGCGGTGAACGCCAAGGCGAAGATCAACGTGCCGTTTGGCGGATCCCTCACCCAGATCGCCACCCTTCCCGAGGGGGCGGAGCGGGATCTGGTCGACCCGTTCGCGGAAAAACAAAGCCCCTGGCCCAAGGCAATCGTCACCGCCATCGTCCTGCTGGTGATCTACGGGGCGTTGCGCGAGGGGGGATTCTTCAAGCTCTTTGAGTCCAAGCCGGCCCCCGCGCAGGCCGTTGAGGTCCCGGCCGGGAAGGCCCCCACGCCGGCATCCCCCGCGGAGCCCGCCAAGTAGCGGCGGGGCGGAAACGCCGGGGGCCGCAAGGCCACTGTCACACCGACTGTCACAAACGGCGCGATCCCGGGGGGGTCGCGCCGTTTTGCATTTCCTACTTCGGAGGGGCAACCGGCAGGAACCCCTGCACCTTGTTGGTCGCCGCCTTCGAGATGTCGGTCGGCACCACCAACTGGGGACAGACCTCAGCCAGGGACTTGATCCCGCGGCGGGTCATGATCCGGGCAGCATACTCGGGGTACACCCCGCTCTCGGGATTCAGAGTCTCGCAGAGCGCCTCGCGCATCATCTCCTCCCACGGGGGAAGGGGCACCCGCGCGGTGGCGCCGAATCGGCCAAGGTAGGCGTCGTAGATGCTTCGGGCGATCGCAAGGTAGTTTCGGGCATCCTCCTCACGGTCGAGGGCCTCCTCGCTCAACCCCGTACGGATGAGCCCGTAGAGGATCACCCGGATCCGCTCGCCGTTCTGGTTGTCCAACGCGTCGCGGATCCGGAGGAAGGCGAACTCCTCGAGGCTCTTGGCCCCCTCGAGGAACTCGGGGAACCGCGTCTTGTACACCTCATACCATTTCTCCGACTCCGCGCGCCGGTTGTTGATGTAAAGCTGGTAGACGGCCTCGCGAAGGAACGACCGGTATGCCTGCTCGATGCTGAAGCGTCCCCCGGTCTCCTCCTCCTGGACCATCTGGAGGTAGGTCTCGTTGACAACGGGGATCAGGTCGAGGATCGGAACTGCCTGGAGACGTCCATCCCGGGTGAACGACATCACCCGGCCCCGGAAGGTCAGGGCCTGGAGCGACTGGTAGATCACCCGTCGGAGGTTGATGAGGGTGGTCTTGTTGCGCGGGTCGGGCTTCGACTCCCGGAGCCCCACATAGCCCCAGTAGAGGGCATGGGGCTCGGGAAGCCGCCACTCCAGCCGGGCGTACTTCGACTCGATCTCCTGCATGATGGCGGGATCCATCTTGTAGCGGCTTCGAAGCACGGCCGCCCTCTGGCGGAACTCGTCGTCCGGCGGGTTGACCAGCAGGGAGAGGTTCGTCGCCCCGGGGCCCATCACGGTGTTCATCTCGAGGAACCAGGCCGACTTGTAATACTGGTGGGCGTCGTCCAGGTAGTAGCCCATCTTGTTCTGGAAGGCCCACGCGAGCTCCCGGTAGATCAGGGCCTCGTGCGGGTTGTAGCGGATCCCCTGGTCCCTCAGCAGCTCGATCCCGCGCTGCACCCAGCGCCAACGGTCGGCCGGGGCCGAGAACCGGACCGAGATGTTGTACTCCATGTTCCAGGCCAGATGGACCCAGACCTGGGCGAACTGGGGCTCGAGCTTCGTGATCCAGTCGGAGAGCTGGACCATCTCAAAAAACTTTCCCTCATCCTGGAGCTGCATCGCGCGGATCCAGAGGGCATTTGCGATCAGCCCCCGGAAGCTCCCGAGCGCCACCGTGGTGAAGGCGAGCACCGGGGGGGCGTTTTCAATCTGGGCGGGGATCCCGTTCCCCGTCACCGGATCGAAGCGCTGGCGGTTGAGATCCTGCTGCAGGAACCCGCTCACGATCAGCAGGACCAGCGCCAGGATGCCCAGAAGTGCCTTGTATTGCCTCGTGCCCATGGTTGTTTGCAGCGCCCGCGTCAGCTTCCCCCCTGTGCCGTGGCCAGCTCCCGCCGGGTGAAGAGCACGATGCCGACCGCCGCCAGCACGCCACCCGCCACGAGAACGATCTGGATCCACGCCACCGCCAGGAGCTCCCAGGTCACGCTGCGCCCCGTGCTCAGCAGGTCGACGGGAGAGGCGACGTTCACCACCCCCACCACCGCAAGGATCGCCTTAAAAAGCGGGATGAACAGGGCGTTCAGAACCGGCCGGATCGTCGTGAACTCATCCGGCCGTCCCATCATCACGGTCTGGTTGGAGACCGACTCCGAAAGGGTGCTGCTGCTCAACACCACGACCAGGAGGCTGATTGAGCTGAACGCCGCCACGGGAAAGGAGGTGACGCTGGCGGTTGAAAGCCCCAGGGCGGCGAGCAGCGCCAGCCAGGCCAGCAGGACCCCCAGTCCGCGGGCGAAGCTCCATCCAAAGGACCCGTCCCGCCGCAGGACCTCGATCCCATCCTCCAGCGGGAAGAGGAGCGTCAGGTCCTCACGGCTCTGGAAAAAGATGACCAGCCGCCCCTGGTCGTCGGCCGGGTTCCGCTTGATCTGGAACTCCTGGTAGGAATCGGAGGCAAGCCGGATCGGGGGGGACTCCGTCACGGTGTCAGACCCGGGGCTCGAGAAAAACCACGACCCTTCGTACAGCCCCCCGCTGTTGCCGTTGGTCGAGGCGGTGTAGAACTTCACCCGGATGAACAGCGGCTCCTCCTTGCGAAACCGGGAGTCGAGCCCCAGCTCGAACACCCAGCCCCGACGCCCCATCGGGGGGACGATCTGCGCGTCGAGCCGGACACGGTCCGCGATCTTCTTTCGAAGCTCCTCCTGCTGGTCGGGAGGCAGGGCCTCGCGGTTCGGCACCTTGGCGAACCGGGCCTCAATCTCCCCCTCCAGCTCCGGGGGATGGGGCTTGTAGGAGGCGCGCGCCACGAGGACCTCCTCGCGCATGACCTTCTGGGGCCCGGGCGGAAGCTTTGAGGTCCTGTACTCCAGGAGGCCGAAGACGGCGCCTCCCGCGATCGCCAGGAGAAGGGCGTTGAGGGTGACGATCCCGAGCCACTTCCCAAGCCAGATCTGCCACCGGGCGACCGGCTTCACCACGAGCATCTGGATCTGACACTCCTCGATGTCCCGCGCCAGGGTGCCGCAGGCGAGCCAGAGGGTGGAGAGTCCAAGGAGGAAGAGCGTCACGCTCAGGGTGTAGGTCAGGAGGATCTGCACAAACCCGCTCACCGTGCCGTCATCCTTCACCACCATCGGGAGCAGGACCACCGCCCCCAGGAGCACCGCGGCCAGGACCCAGAAGAGCCGGTACCGGAAGGCGGACTTCCAGGTGAGTCGAGCGATGGCGAGGAGCGATTGCATTCTCGTCGGGCAGGAGTGGGGCGGCTTCAGGCTCCCGGCTTCTTGAGCAGGCTGGCCAGCTTCGCATTTGCCTGGGCAACCTCCGCCGCCGTCGGGGGTGCCGAGGGGGTGGCGCCCGGGGGCGGGACCTCCGACGGAGCCGGCGGCGCGGCGGGGGTCTCGCGGGTCAGGGCCGAAAGCCGCGCGGAGTCCACCGGGGGCTGGACCGGCGCGGTGGGGGCCGGGGCGGAGGCAGCACCGCCGGGCTCGGCCGGGGCGGAGGGTGCGGCGGCCGGGGCCGCAAGGCGATCCAGTATCCGGTTCCCGTCGGGCTTCGCAGCCGCCTCGGCATCCCCACGCAGGTAGGCCGCCACCCGGTTTCCGGAGGTCGCCCCCGAGGTCGAGGCCGAGCTGGCACGGGCCCGCTCGACCACATCCAGGAAGTAGCTCTCCAGGTTCTGCGTCGGGTTGTCGACCCGCACCTTGTCGGAGGCCACCTCGGAGCGGATGATCGCCAGCACCTTCTCCAGGGTGGCGCGGGGAAGCACCGGGGTGGTGATCCGAAGGGTGTCGGGACGGGAGAGGAGCTCGTTGAGGCGGCCCATCGCCTGGATCTTCCCGCCGTAATAGATCACGACCCGGTCGCACACGTCCTCGACATCCGAGAGAAGGTGGCTGGTCAGGAGCACGGTTTTCCCCCGGCGTGCCAGCGAAAGGATCACATCCTTGACCTCGCGGCACCCGATCGGGTCGAGGCCGGCGGTCGGCTCGTCCAGGATCACCAGCTCAGGGTCGTTGATCAGGGCCTGGGCCAGGCCGATGCGGCGCTGCATCCCCTTGGAAAACTCCCCCACGGCCCGGGTGTTCGCCTGGCTCAGTCCGACCATCTCCAGAAGCTGCTCCACCCGCTTGCGGCGCTCCCCCTTTTCAAGGTGAAACAGCTCGCCAAAGAACTCGAGCGTCTCCTGGGAGTTCAGGAACCGGTAGAGGTACGACTCCTCGGGAAGGTAGCCGATCCTCGCCTTCGTCGGGACATGGCGGGGGGAGTGCCCGAAGATCTCCAGGTGGCCGCGGGTCGGGTGCAGCAGGCCGAGGAGCATCTTGACCGTGGTGCTCTTGCCGGAACCATTCGGCCCGAGCAGGCCGAAGATCTCCCCCCGGCGGATCTCGAAGTCGACCCCATCCACGGCGCGGGCCTTGGGGCGCCCCCAGAAGTCATTGAACACCTTGGTGAGTCCGCGAACCGCGACCACGACCTCGTCCGACGCCGGGCGGTTCGCACCTGCTGGAGGATTCGAGAGAGAAGCATTCATGACCGCCATGATCTGGACCCGAGGCTAGCAACACCCGGCGGGAAGGGCCACTGCTATTCTTCGCGGGAGGGCGGCCGACGGGGGTCAGGAATTTGGCCCCGCCTGGAGGCCGCCGAATCGGCGGTGCCGCCGGGCATAGGCCTCCACGGCCGCGCACAGCTCCGCCTTCCGGAAATCGGGCCAAAGGGTCGGGGTCACCACGAACTCCGCGTACGAGATCTGCCAGAGCAGAAAATTGCTCACCCGCATCTCCCCGCTGGTCCGCACCAGGAGATCCGGGTCGGGGATGTTGCGGGTGTAGAGGTGCTGGGCCACGGTCTGCTCGGTGATCTCCCCGGGGTCCAACCGCCCCTCCCGGACCTGCCCGGCGATGCTCCGCACCGCCTCGACAATCTCGGCCCGGCCCCCGTAGCTCAGGGCCAGCACCAGGGTGAGGCCGTTGTTCCTCGAGAGGTGGGCGATGGTTTTCCGCAGCTGCTCCTGAACCGCTTCGGGGAGCCGGTAAATCTGCCCGATGACCTCGAGCCGGACGTTGTTGCGATCGAGCTCCCCCGCCTCGGACTTGAGATACCGGGCGAGATACTTCATGAGGGTGTCGACCTCGTCCTTCGGCCGGTTCCAGTTCTCCACCGAGAAGGCATACAGGGTCAGGTACTTGATCCCAAGCTCCCCCGCCGCCCGGACGATCGCCTTCACCGACTCGGCCCCCTGCCGATGGCCCTCGACGCGCGGGAGGTTGCGGGCCTTGGCCCACCGGCCGTTGCCGTCCATGATCACCGCGACGTGCTTAGGAAGGACCGCCTGCGCCTGGGCGCTCAGCGGGGAGGAGGGGTTGCTCATGCCTTGGGTAGGGTGAACCGGAAGGTCGTCCCCTGGCCCGGAGAGGACTCCAGCCAGATCTGGCCGCCGTGGCGCTCGACGATCCGTTTGCAGATGGCCAGCCCGATGCCCGTCCCGGCGTATTCCTCCCGGGTGTGCAGGCGCTGGAAGATCTGGAAGATCCGCTCGTAGTGCTGGGACGCGATCCCAATGCCGTTGTCACGGACCGCGATCACCCAGTAGCGCTCGGGGTCCTGGGGGGCGGGAAGGCACGTGATCTGGATCACGGGGGGGCGCTCCCCGCCGCGGAACTTGATGGCGTTGGAGAGAAGGTTTTGAAACAGCTGCGTGAGCTGGATGGCATCCCCGAGGACGCGGGGCATCGGCTCGACCTCGATCGCCGCCCCGGCCTCGTCGATCCGGAGGGTCAGGTTCTCCCGGGCGCGGGCCACGATGGGGTCGAGCTCCACGGGGACAAACGGGCTCCCGTGGGTCCCCACCCGGCTGTAGGCCAGGAGGTCGACGATGAGCTGGTCCATCCGCTTGGCCCCGTCGACGGCATAGTGGATGAACTCATTGGCATCCTCCCCGAGCTTCCCCTTGTAGCGGCGTTCGAGCAGCTGGAGGTGGCCGGAGATCATCCGCAGCGGCTCCTGAAGGTCATGCGACGCGGCGTAGGCGAACTCCTCGAGCTCCTGGTTCGAGCGTTCGAGCTCGCGCGTGCGGTCGGCGATCCGCTTCTCAAGGTCCTCGTTCAGGGCCTTGAGCCGGGCTTCCGCGCGCTGGCGCTCGGCCACGCGCTGCTCGAGGCTGCCGGCCATTTCATCGAACGCCGCCGCGAGCTGCTGCACCTCGCCCCCGCTGTGGGGGAGGCCGGTGCGGGCGGCAAGGTTCCCGTGGTGCAGCTGGCGAGCAACCTGGAGGAGCGGTCGCACCCCCCGAAGCACGAGCCCCTCGGCGCCAAACCAGGCGAGGACCGCCGCCAGGAGAGTCACCCCCGCGAGGACCGAGAGGTTGATCGCCAGGACATGCTGCGAGGCCGCGAGGGCGATGCTGGAAGGGATCCCGACCGCCACCCGAAGGTCCGGTTCCGAGTCATCCCCGACCAGCGTGTTCATCGAGTAAAGCCGCTGGACAGATCGGAAAAGCGTCGTGT
>DMJJ01000060.1 GCA_003452185.1 Verrucomicrobiales bacterium
CCGGTCTTCTTGTACTCGAGCGCCCACGTGGCCTTCGCACCTGCGATCTGCCGCATGTTGTTGACGCACGCGCTGGCCTGGCTGGCTTTGCGCGCCTTGACGAAGTTGGGAATCGCGATCGCCGCCAGGAGGCCGATGATGGCCACAACGATCATGATCTCAACCAGGGTGAAACCCGCCATCCGCTTGCTGATCTGTTTCATAACAACTCTTACCTTGTTTTGTGTCGCGGCGTGAACTCCGGACAGGGCGGGTTAGTAATTACGATTGCGGTTCACTGCGTGTATTGCCCCATCCGAACCGCGACAGACCTTAATTAAGCAGCCTGGATGCCACCGGAGGGTGAGAGCCGGAAGCCGTTCTGATTCAGGGAAATCGTGAAGGGTGGAAGGGACTCGATCGTGAAAAGTGCCCAGAATCGGGACGGGAGTGGCTTGAAGTGTACGCTTCGCCGACGTGCGGCCGAACTGGCAGAAACCGGCGGCTAGCGGCTGGCAGCCACCCGCCCCCCGGCGACCGGGGGGTTGGAGTCGAGCTCCCCCACCCGCTTTCCGTCGGCCGCGGTCCAAACGAAGACCTTCCCGCTGAACATCCCCGCCAGCACCCGGACGCCGTCGTGGCTGAAGGCCACCGACAGGGGAAGCTCGTTCCCAAGCTCCATGGTTTTCTTTTTTCCCCCGTCGGCATCCCAGGTCCGCACCTTCCCGTTTCGACCGCAGGTGGCGATCAGCCCTTCATGGGAGAACGCCACCCCGAGGGTCCCTCCCTCGTGGGCCACCCAGGACTTGACCAGCTTTCCCCCTTCGAGCTCCCAGGTCTTCACCGTGCCATCCTCGCCGGCCGAGGCGAGGACCTTCGAATCCCCCCGCCAGCTCAGGGCGTGAACCGACGCGGGATGCCCGGCGAGCGCGAAGATCTCCTGCCCGTTCTCGGGATCCCAGACATGGACGGCCCCGTTTCGGTCGGCACTCGCCAGCAGCTGCCCGTTCGGGCTGAAGGCCACGGCGGTCACCCAGTCGGTGTGCTTCTTGATCTTCTGCTCGAGCTCGCCCGTCGAGGTGGAGTAGATCTTCAGCAGCCGCCCCGGCCCGCCGAGCGCCACCCGCGACTGGTCCGGGCTGACATCCGCCCCGAGCACCGAGTCGTACTCCTCCCCGATCAGGGCCAGCGGCTTTCCCGTGGCCACCTCCCACAGGGCCACCCGGCCCGACTTCCCCCCACGCCCCCCGGCTGCCAGGAGCACCCCCCCGCTGCGCGAGAACCGGGCGACCTGGGGCTGGCCGTTCGTGAATGCCAGCACGCCCACCCGCTCCAGCGTGGCGCTGTTGTAGAGCAGCACCTGCTTCTGGCCGGTGAGGGCGGCGACCGGGGCCCACGGGCTGGCCGCAACGCTCAGCACCGCCCCCGGAACCGCGGTCTGCAACACGGGGGTGAGAGGCAGGCCGGAGGGCATCGCAGGTGCCCCCTCAGGCTTGCCGTCCGTCGAGACCTTGAGCGTCAGGTCGACCGCGGGTTTGACGGCGGCGACCGCCTTGCTCGCGGTCGTCTCCAGAAGGCCATCCACAATCCAACGCCGGAACACCTCGATCTCCTTCTCCGGGATCGGCGGCTTGTTGGGGGGCATCGTCGGGTCTTCCAGGTGCTGGATCACGCGCAGGAGCTTGCTCGAGTCGGGGCTCCCGCTCTGGACCACCGGCCCGGAGCCTCCCCCTTTCATCACCCCCCCGTAGGAGGTGAGATCGAGGTCCCCCTTCTTCTTGTCGGGGTTGTGGCACTTCGAGCAATGGGTCTCGACGAGCGGCAGCACCTGCTCCTGGTAAGTCACCCTGGATTGGGCGGAGGCCCGGGACACGAGTCCGGCCACCAGGCCGCAGGCGAGGGCCGGGATCCAGAGGAACGTCTGGGTGTTGGGAATCATGACCGGGAGCTCAGTGGTTGAAGACGAACTCCTTCGAATTCAGGAGCGCCCAGAACAGGTCGTTCAACGCCGCCGCCGGGTCCGCCGGCTCCTTCAGGAATGGGGCCAGCCTTCCCCGTTCCTCGTCTGTCGGCCTCCGGGCGAGGCAGCGCAGATAAAGCTCATCGACGATCTCGTCCGGCTTCCGCGACTCCTTGAGGAGCCGCTTCACCACCCCTCCCTGCTCGATTTTCTCGTGCGTCGCAGTCCCATTCAACAGATGAAGGGCCTGGGAGAGGTTTGGCTCGGTCCTCACCTCGCAGGAGCAGACGGTGTTGCGCGTGGCCCGGCCGAAGGTCCGAAGGAAGTAGTTGTTCACGTTTCCGTCGGGGATCTCCACGGCGCGGGCCCCGCGAGGCAGCCCCTGGAACTTGTTCCGGGTCTCCGTCACCTCGGTCAGCACGTCCAGCAGCACCTCCGCCCGGAGACGGCGGACCGTTGCGTGGGAAAAATTCCGGTCATCCAGCGCGTTGCTCTCGTTGGCCCGGGTGGAGAGCTGGTAGGTCCGCGAGGTGCAGATGTCCCGGACCAGGCGGCGGAAATCAAACCGGTACTCCGCAAACCGGGCTCCCAGGGCCTCCAGCAGCTCGGGGTTGGAGGCGGGGTTGCTCACCCGCACGTCGTCCACAGGATCAATAATCCCCCGACCCATGAAGTGGGCCCAGACGATGTTTGCCAGGTTTCGCGCGAAGTGCGGGTTGTCCGCGGAGGTGATCCAGGCGGCCAGCACCTCCCGACGGGACTTCCCCTCGGGGATCTCAGGCTGAGCCCCCCCGAGGAACTTGGGCGCCATGACCCGCCCTCCCACCAGGTGCTTGCTCTCTCCGTCCGGACGATCGAACACTATCGACTCCCGGGGATCCTCCCCCGGCTTTCGCCCGATGCGGGCAAAGAACCCCGCCCAGCTGTAATAGTCGTTCATCGTCCAGCGATCAAACGGATGGTTGTGACACTGGGCACACTGGATCCGCATTCCCATGAACACCTGGGCCGTGTTCTCCGCCAGCTTCAGGGTGTCGGTCTGCACCTGGTAGTAGTTTGCCTCCGGGTGCTGAAAGACGCTCCCGGTGCCGGTGATCAAAGACCGGACCACCTGGTCGATCGGAACGTTGGCCAGCATCTGGTCGCGCAGCCAGTCGTAGTACTGGACCGCCGCCTTGTAGCTGAACTGGTCCTGCACGGAGCGGATCTGCAGGAGCTCGGCAAACTTCATCACCCAGAGGTCCGCGAACTCCTTCCGCTGGAGAAGTTCATCCACCAACTGCTCCCGCTTCCCCGCGCTCATCCCCTGGGTGAATTCGGTGACCTGGGCCGGCGTGGGCAGCAATCCCGTGATGTCCAGATACGCCCGCCGGATGAAGGTCGCATCATCACACACCTCCGAGGGGGCCATCCGAAGCTTCCGGAGCTTGGCATGCACCAGGCCGTCGATGTAGTTCCCCTCGGCGACCGCGGGAAACACAAACCCCGGGTCCCGTGGAACCACGAGCACCTGCGCCCCCACGGTGTGGGTTTCGAACCGGGCCATCACGAAGGCATCCCCCCGCTGTCCCGAGGTGACGACCCCCTCCTCGGAAACCTTGGCCGCAACGTCGTTGTTGCTGAAAAACACCGCCAGCCGGGTCACATCCCGTTCCGTGCCGTCGGAGTACCGGGCGAGAACCGTCATCCGCTGAACCTGGTCTTTTCCCTCCAGCACCGCCTGCCGGGGGAGGATCTGGAGCCCCTCGACATGGGCCACCGTCGGGCCATCCTTTGGAGCCCCGGCCTGCAGCCATCGCAGGAGCGTCTTGTGAAGGTCGCCCCCCTCCTTGAAACGCTCCCCTCCCCCATGCTGCACCTTGCCGAGCCCCTTCTCGAGGATGAGGCTCTCCTCGGGGATCGCCAGGTTGACCCGGCGGCCCACGATCTCGCGCGTGAGGCGGTCGTAGTCGCCATCGGGATCATACCCGAAGAGCGAGAGATGAAACCCCTCCTTGCCGCGCGATGCCCCATGGCATCCCCCGGAATTGCAACCGGCCTTCATCAGCACCGGCATGACATCGAGGCGGAAGCTGACTTCCGCCTGGGCCTTCGCCCCGCCGACCGTCACCGGGACCACGACCTCGCGACCCGAGTATCGGACCCGGATCTCGGTGGTACCATCCGCCCGGGGCGTGACCACCCCGTGGTCGACGGAGGCGACGCCGCGGTCTCGAACCGTGTAGGAGGCCTCGGTCGTCAGGTCACGCGTCGCCCCGCTCCCCAGGAGCGCCTGCGCGACCAGCGACTGCCGGGCCCCGCCGCCGGCGAGGTGGACCTCGGCCGGAAAGACCCGGAGCTCTGAAATCGGCACCGGCTTGAGGGCCGCGAGGGTGGCGGCGATGCCCCCTCCCTGCCGAACCCGGAGTGTGGCCGCGCCGACGCATGCCAGGATCACGAGCCCCACCCCGACCCACACCCGCGTCGGACCACGGGATCGGGTCGCAGCCGGCGTCGCCGGGGGGGCAGCCGCTGGCGCGACGGCCGGAGCTCCCTGGACCACGAACTCCCGGGCGCAGGAGGGGCATGTCACTGTGTGGCCGAGCCAGGCGGCATCCGCCTCGATATGCTGGGTGCAATGGGGGCAGGAGAACTTCATTTCGCCCCCTCCGCGGGCCTGGCCGAGGCCGCCCCCTTGCGGGGCTCCGCGCCGGGCTTCTTCGGCGGAACGATCCGCAGGATGCCGCCGCTCCCAACGGTCTGAAGGATGGTGTCCTCCCCCTTCCGGATCTGGATCACGCAGGCCAGGTTTTTGTGCGACCCCGGCGGGATCTTTGGATCCACCGAGACGTCGAACGCCACCTCCTTGTCCCCCTTGGTGATCTCCCGCTCGGCGGTGGTGGCTTTTTCCGGAAGCCCCACCAGGCGGACCACCGCGCGACCCTCAAACGGCTCCCGTTGGTCGAGGGTGCAGCGGACCTGCACCGGCTTCCCGGGCTCGGTGCTGACAGGGTTGATCTTCCCCAGGATGAACGGCTCGGTGACCCGCACCGGGGTCAGCTCCGAGGAGGCATGCACCGTCCCCCCTTGGTAGGGGGCGCTCCCCAGGAGGACCAGCTTCCAGGTCCCGAGGGCCGAGTCCCCCTTGGCGTTGATCGCATACTCCGCGGTGCTCTTTCCCTTGGGGATCGTCACCTCGGTCTCAGAGGCCAGGCCCGGGGGATTCCAGAGCATCTTGACGTTGACCGGCTCGTCAAACCCGGGACGCCGCTGGAGGGAGACCTTCAGTTTCATGCTGCCGGAGCGGGCCAGCGGCACTGCGGGGGCCTCAAGCCGAAGCTCGAACGGCACCTCCTGAACCACCCCGACCGCGAGGCGGTCGTTTCGAGTCCCATAGTAGACCTGGTCATTGTTGCCCCGGATGAGCTCCAGCAGATGCTGGTAACGGGTGGCCACCGGCTTGTCGCCCGATCGCAGGCGCGCCACAGGGCTCACCAGGCCCCCGTCGAGCCGGGCGTCGGCCGTGGCCGAGAACACCCACGGCATCGTGTCGATCGCCTGGGGCATCGGCTCCGCCTGAAGGGTGACCCCGGCGGGAAGCCCGGGCACCTCAAACGCCAGGTCGCCGCTCACCCCGGTGCGCCTCGCGTGGATGAGGGTCGCCATCCGCCCGCCCCGCGGCACCGTGATCGCCTGCCGGGTCTGCGAGTCGTTGCGCGCCACCTCCGGAATGTTGAGCACCACCTCGGAGGCCGGGGGGCGGACCTCGATCCGGTACACGTAGTCCGGCCCGCCCCCTTTCAGCTGATCCTGGATCCGCAGAAAATACATCCCCTCCTCCTCCGGGGTGAACTTGATCACGCTGTCCGGCCCCGCACCGTCGTCGTTGGTCTCGAGCACCTTTCCAGAGGCATCCACGAGCTGGAGCACCGAGTCGACGGGGGAACGCAGCCGCCGGGCGAAGACCGAGATTTCCAGGGCCTTCTTCTTCGCGGCATGAAACCCAAACCAATCCTCCTCCCTCGGCTCCGCCAGCACGCCGTTGAAGGCGAGCGGCGGGGGCTGCGGTGCCAGGAACGCGTGGGCTCGGTCATGGTTCGCCCCCGACTCCAGGAGGTTGGGAAGCTCGGAGATCCGGTAGGCATTCGGGGAAGGGGCGCGCACCCCGGCCGACTCCGCCACAACGCCCGCCTCCCCCCCGGGGCCGGGGGCCAGCCTGACCCGCTGCTCGATCGCCCCGGTCGGATCCCCAAGGAACGTCACCTCTGCCTCCGCGCCTCCCGGCCCCCCGAGGGGATAGACCACGGTGGGGCGTGGAAAATCACCCACGTGCAGTAGATACGCAAAGTCGTTTCCCCCGCCCCAGGAGCTCTCCCGGAGCTGCACCACGTAAAACCCATCCTTTGGGGCGATGAGGCTGATGACGGGATCCTGAAGGTGAAACACCGAGTCATCGCACTCGGCGATCTGCTTTCCGTCGGGATCGAGCAACGCCAGATACGGGTCGAGCATCACCCGGCCCAGCCGCATCCCCTCCACCTCCACGCTGAGCCGCCGGCCGCGGTGGCCCTCCACCTTGAAGCAATCGACATCCTCGGCCGTGAGGATTCCCGACACCGTCGTGTTGGGGGGGAGAACCTGCGCCTTCTCCGGCTCGTTGTTTGGCTCCGACTCCTTGACCACGCTGAACGGGCCCACATGGATCGTTCGGACCTCGCTCAACCCGGACAGCGCCCTGAGCCTCATCTGGTGCTCCCCCAGGGGGCAATCAGGGGAAACCTTCACCACCACCTTCACGACGTTCGTCTTGCGGGCATCGAGGCTCATCACCTGCAACCCCCGGGAATAGGTGAGCACCTCCTGGACATCCTGGAGACGGGCGCCATGGAACGAGAGCTCCACATCCGCCCCCGCCTTGACCCCCGGGGGGGTGATGGAGTTCAGGACGGGGGAGACGGCCGAAGCGGAGAGGACAAACGCCAGCAGCGCCAGGGGGGTGAGCGGCCTAACGGTTCCCATATCAGGCGAGAAGCCCGGCCGCGACCTCCCCATCCTTCACGATTTTCACCGGGCGGTTTCCGGGGGCCATCAGCGCCTTGTCGAAATCGATCCCAAGCTGGGAGTAGATCGTCGCCGCCAGCCCGGGCACGGTCAGGGGATCGCTCTCGGGCTCGCCACTCGTGACATCACTCGCCCCATGGACGTAGCCCCGCTTCACCCCGCCACCCGCCAGGACGATGCTGAAGACCTTGGGATAGTGATCCCGCCCCCCCGTGGCGTTGATCTTCGGGGTTCGGCCGAACTCCGAGGTCACGTACACGAGGGTGGTGTCGAGAAGGCCCCGGTCGTCGAGGTCGCGAATCAGCGCGGCGAACGCCTGGTCGAACTTCGGCAGCTGCCCCGTGATCCCGTTCTTGATGTTGTCGTGATGGTCCCATCCCCCGTAGGTCAGCGATACAAACCGCACCCCGGCCTCCACCAGCCGGCGCGCCAGCAGCATCCGCTGGCCCGCCTCGTTGCGGCCATAGTCATCCCGAAGCTTGTCCGGCTCATCCTTGATCGCGAAGGCGGCACGGGCCTTCTCGGAACTCACCATGGAGTAAGCCCGCTGGTAGAACGAATCCATCCCGTCGAGGAGATCCGACTTCTCAAGGGCGCTGAAATGGGCATCCACCACCGCGCGCATTTCCTTGCGCGAGGCGAACCGCTTCTCGTTGATCCCTTCGGGGAGGGTCAGGTCGCGCACCTTGAACTCCTTCGCGGCGGGGTCGTTCCCAAGGCTGAACGGCCCGTAGGCCGATCCGAGGAACCCGGTCCCGGCGAAGGTCGTCGGCTGGTTCGGGATGCAGACGTAGGGGGGAAGGTCATTCCGCGCGCCGAGCTCATGCGAGACCACGCTTCCCAGGCTGGCGTACTGGATCGCGGGGCTCGGACGATACCCGGTGAACATGTTGTGGGTGCCGCGATCGTGGTCGGCCTCCCCGTGGGTCATCGACCGGACGATGCAGAGTCGATCCGCAATCTGGGCGGTCCTCTGCAGGCTCTCGGAGAAATAGACCCCCTCGATCTTCGTCTTCACGGTGCCGAGCGGTCCCCGGTATTCGATGGGGGCCTGGAGCTTCGGATCCCACGATTCCTGGGCCGCCATCCCACCCGGGAGGTAGATGTTGATGACCGAACGGGCCCGCGGCTCCTTTGCCCCCGGCCCTCCGGCCCCCTGCAGGCGGAGCAGTCCGCCCAGGGTGAGCCCGAAGCTGCCGAGCACACCGACGTGAAGGAACTCACGACGGCTGGGGCGCCAGACATGTTCGCGGCTGGAACACCAGCCGTCTCGATCGGTCATGGACATAGAAGCGAGGGCGCGAAGGGTTGACGATTGCCGTGCAACCTAGCTGAACCGGCCCCCGGATGCAACCCCCGCCCCGGGGTCAGGCCACGCGGCGGGCCGGCGGAAAGACTCCCACCTGCCCCAGCGCCCGAACGAGGTCGTCGCGGCTTACCGGTTTGGTGAGGAAAAGGTTCATTCCCGCCTGGAGGCATCGCTCGTGGTCCTCGGGCAGGGCGTTGGCCGTCAAGGCGATGATCGGGATTTGCACCCCCACGGAGGCTCGACGCCGGATTTCGCCCGTGGCCTCAAGGCCGTCCATCCCCGGCATCTGGAGATCCATCAGGATGGCGGCATAGGGACGGAGGGAGTGGAGTTCCACCGCCTCGCGGCCGTCGGAAGCGATATCCACCTCGCACCCCAACCGACGCAGCAACCCCTGGATGAGCTTCTGGTTCGTCCGATTGTCCTCAGCCACCAGGATCCGGACCGGGGGGGAGGGATCGGGTGCCGCCGGGTCAGGGGGAGGGGGAAGGCATCGCACGTCGGCCCCCGGGGCGGGAGCCGATGCCGAGGGGATCGGCGTGGGGACCACGAGAGCGGCGGTCGCGGGAAGCACGAGTGCGAGGGTGACCTCCGTGCCCTGGCCCGGGGTGCTTTCGACCGCGACGCTCCCCCCCATCGCATCGACCCAGCGCCGGGTGATCGCCAACCCGAGCCCCATCCCGCCGAACTTCCGCGTCGAGGACCCGTCCCCCTGGGAGAACGGCCGAAAAAGCCGGTCCAGCTGCTCGGGACGAATGCCAATCCCGGTATCACGAACCGAGAAGGTCACGCGCCGCCGCTCCGGGTCCTGGTCGATCGTCGCGATCGTCAGCTCCAACTCAACCCGCCCGGAGTGCGTGAACTTGACCGCGTTTTCCACGAGACGGCCCAGGAGCTGTTCCACCCGAGCGGCATCCCCGAGCACCCACTGACCGGAGCCGCCGCCGGAAGCGCCGACCAGGGCCAACCCTTTGGCCGTCGCCTGGGGACGCCGCGACTCCAGCACCCGTGCCACGAGGGTCGAAGGGTCGAAGGGGGCCGCGGCCACCGAGTGTTGCCCGGCCTCCAACTGCACCAACTCGAGGACATCGGTGATGATCCCCAGCAGCGATTGACCGCTCGCCTGAACCAACTCCACGCACTCCTTCTGCTCCGGGGAGAGCGGGGTCTGCGCCAGGATGGCGTTGAACCCCAGGATCCCGTTCATCGGGGTCCGAAGCTCATGGCTCATGGTGGCAAGGAACTCCGACTTTGCCCGGCTTGCCGCCTCCGCGGCCTCAGCCAGGGCCACCGACCGTCGGGACTCCTCCACGAGACGCACGTTTGCCACCTGGAGCTCGGCCGCCTGACGCTCGAGGGGGCGACGGATGCTCCCGGTGATGAACCGCACCAGCGAAAGGGCGCAGACCAGGGCCAGCCCGGTCAGCCCCAGGCTGACATTCCTCCGGTGGGTGTAGTGCCCGATCCGGGTCTCCAGCAGGCCATCCAATTCGCCGTCGGCCACCTTCCACAACTCCATGATGCGGGCCTGCAGGTCGGCAACCCCCTTGAGCACCGGTCCCTCCGGCATTCCGGGATGAAAAGCGGCGCTCAATTCGATGACCCGCAGGGCCGCTTCCCGAAAGGCATCCAGCGCGGGCGGGATGCGCTGCTGGAGGGTGGGGCTGACGCCGTAGAAATTCCGGTCCTCTGCGAGGGCCGTCCGCAAACTCCCCTCCACCCGCTCGAGGTCGGACTCCTTCAGCAACGCCGCATGGACCGCATAGCGATGAATCCGTCCCTCCTCCGCTCCGGGGGCCGCATCCCGCCGGGCGAGGAGATCCGAAGCCAGATCCGCAAGCCGGCACTGCATCTGGGGCAAGGCCAGCAGGGTCACATCCATCAGGTAGTAGCTGTCGAGGTCGGGATCCAGGATCAGGTTCGAGTTATCCCCCACGTGCGTGATCATGGTCCGGATGTCCGAGACCAGATGCTGGTGGGCGGCGCGGAGGGCCTCCGGGGTCATCCCCCGCCACCCCTCCTTGAGCGACTTCCACTCTTCCGCCACCAGGGCGACGTCGCAATGTTCCCGGCCACGCTCAGCAAGGCCGGCCCGGGTGAATTTCAACTCCTCCCCGAGGCGGGCGTTGACGCGGGAGAGGTCCCCAAAGGCTCGCTCGATCTCCTCCTCCACCCCGCGGACAGCGGGGCTCCCCTCGGGGCTTCCGGAGGCCGTCACGGCAGCATGATGTGAGACTCCTTCCAGCAGCGATTCCAAAGGACGTTGGTAGGCGTTACCCGACTGCTCCAGCCGGGCAAAATGGACGTTCTCATGGTTGCTCACCAGGAAGAGGGTCAGGAGCACCGAGTCCGGGATCATGAACACGATGCTGATCAGGGCCAGCTTCTGGGAAACCGAAAGGCGGTGGAAGAACGCGGCGAGCCCGCCCCGGCCCGGTTCCCCAATGGAGACGCCCGGCTTCAGCCCGGTCAGGGACAACCGGTCTGAGCCGCTCTCCTCCCCGCTCTGGCTCTGGGTGGGACCGCTCAAGCAAACCAGGGTGGCACATCATCGGGACGGTCAACGCGCTGTTCGCGTCCCCCCCCTCTGGAAACCCTGCCGTCATGATCGGAGATTCCGGCTGGGGACTTGAGCCCGAGGCCCCCGGAACCGAAGCCCTCAGGCTTGTCATCCGGCCCCGGCCGCCTACTTTTTGCCCATGGACATTGCCGCCAACCTTGCCTCGATCCGGTCCCGCATCGAGGCGGCGTGCCTTCGCGCCTCCCGGGACCCCTCGGAGGTAAGCCTCCTGGCCGTCAGCAAGGGGCAGCCTGCAGAGGCAGTCGCCGACGCGGCCGCCTCAGGACAGATCTGGTTCGGGGAGAGCAAGGTGCAGGAAGCCCGTGCGAAAATCCCCCAGTGCCCGGCCTCCGCCCGATGGCACATGATCGGGCATCTGCAGACCAACAAGGCGCGGGATGCGGTCCACCTCTTCGAGATGATCGAGTCGGTCGACAGCCTCCGCCTGGCCGAGGACCTGCAGAAGGCGGCGGACAAGGCGGCCAAGACCGTGCGGATCCTCCTCGAGGTCAACGCCGCCGGGGAATCGACCAAGTTCGGCTATTCCCCCGCCCTGCTGCTCGAGGAGTTCATGCGGATCAACGCCTTTCCCCGCCTCGAGATCCACGGGCTCATGACCATCGCCCCCTGGTCCCCCTCCCCCGAACGCGCCCGACCGGTGTTCCGACGTCTGCGCGAACTCCGCTCCCAATGCGAGGACCTGCTCGGCGCTCCCCTCCCAACCTTGAGCATGGGGATGAGCGGTGACTTCGAGACCGCGATTGAGGAGGGATCCACCCTGGTCCGCGTCGGAACCTCGCTCTTTGGATCCCGGTCTCCACTCCGCCGCGACCCCGCCGCCGAGCCCGGGTGAAGCCCCCTCCCCGGAGCGGGAAGAGACTCCACTCCCCCCCCTCAAGCGCTTCGCAAATAGGTCGATGAATGAAGGAAGATGGGTGCGCCGATGGAATCAACCCCGGCGCGAGCAAAGAATGGAATTGAAGTTTACATGGAACTTCCAAGAGTTGCAGCCGTGACCGCGGACATGTTCAAACCCGAGATCGACGAGGCCCTGAAGGCATACGACAAGTTCATCGTGTGCATTCACAAGACCCCGGAGGAGTGTGAAGCCTCGCTTCACTCCCTGATGGAGAAGGCCATCAAGGCGTACGACAACCGCGGCCCGCAGCTCCGGCATGGGATCGCCCTCGACAAGCAGGTCACCATCATCCTGAGCCAGACCGACGGCGACCGCCCGCTCTGCGGGATTTATTTCAACCTGCACTCCCCCTACCAAAAGCGAGCCCTCGCCAAGGTGGGCCGCGAGGAGGATTGATCCCCCTTCCCCTCTCCCGGGGAGTCTGGACCGCCCCACCCCTCGGCATCGCCCCGGGGGGCCCCCCACCCCAATCCCTTCCCGGCCTCGGGGAGCGGACTTTCCTGTAGATTCATCCAGCCCGCGCCCTCATACTCCGGGCCGGCTTCCGGATCGCCCCCTGACCTCATGTCGGTTCCCGCGGGGTGGGGCGATCGTCGGATGGCGATGAGAATCACGCTTCGACGCACACGACCATGACCGCCGCGCTCCGCTTCCTGCTTTCGTCCCGTTTCGCCGCCCCGCTGCTCGCCGCCGCCCTTGGCCTGGCCGCCTCCCCCTCCCGGGTGGCCGGGGCCGCGCCAGCCTTCGACTTCCCGGTCTACACCAACCGGCCGTCCGGCCACCAGCTCAGCGGGCAGCACGCCCCCGCGAGCACCCCGGCGCTCTCGCCCGAGGAGGCAGCCCGCAGGTTCAGTCTTCCCGAGGGGTTTCAGATGCGCCTCTTCGCCAGCGAGCCGATGGTGGTCAACCCTGTCGCCATGACCTGGGATGACCGGGGCAGGCTCTGGGTCCTGGAGCTTTATGAGTACCCGCTCGGGGCTCCCCGGGGCCAGAAGGGCCGGGATCGGATCAAGATTCTGGAGGACACCGACAATGACGGCCGGGCCGACAAGGTGACGGTGTTCGCCGACGGGTTCAACCTCGCGACCGGGCTCCTCCTCGGCAACGGCGGGGTCTACGTCGGCCAGGCCCCCGAACTGCTCTTCCTTGAGGACACCAACGGGGATGACAAGGCGGACAAGCGGACGGTCCTCCTGAACGGCTTCGGCCTGGAGGATCGACACGAGCTCCTGAACGGCTTCACCTGGGGGCCCGATGGGTGGATGTACCTCACCCACGGCGTTTTCACGCGATCCGAAGTCCGGGATCCCCTTTCCCCCACCTCGCCGGCCGTGTCGATGAACGGGGCGATCGCCCGCTTCCACCCGAAGAGCAGGAAGCTCGAGGTCTTTGCCGACGGCACCAGCAACCCCTGGGGGGTTGACTTTGATGCCACGGGGCAGGCCTTCGTCAGCGCCTGCGTCATCGACCATTTTTTCCACCTCGTCCCGGGGGGCCTCTACAGCCGGCAGGCCGGGCAGCCCGAGTATCCGTACGCCTACGAACTCCTCCCGAGCATCGTCGACCACAAGCACCA
>DMJJ01000485.1:0-3783 GCA_003452185.1 Verrucomicrobiales bacterium
CGGGCGAGCGGGCGTGGGGACATTGGGGGGAACAAAATCCGCTCCTCGGTGGGGTTCACGAAGGCGCTCAGCAAGTCGGTCTTCGCCACCATCCGCGCCAAGGTCCGCTGGCTTGCGGGCAACCCCTATATCATGGTCCGCCTCTATGGGAACTACCTGGAGTGCCCAGCCCTGCTCGACTTGCCCAAGAACCTTGGGACACCCGGGGCTCGCAACAGCCGGAGGGTTTTGAATGCCGGTCCGGCCCTCTTTGACGTCAGCCACTTCCCGGTTCTTCCGGCCGCGAACCAGCCGGTGGTCATCACCGCCCGAGCCACCGACATTGACGGGGTCGGGTCGATGGTGGTCCGCTGGCGCAACGACACCGCTGGCGCCCTGGTGCCGACGGAGATCGCGATGGTTGACGACGGCACCGGCGGGGATGTGACCGCCGGGGACGGCCTCTATACCGCGGTGATCCCGGGCCAGCGATCCGGGGTCATGATCGCGTATTCCATCGCTGCCCGGGACAGCGCCGCCTCCCCGGCCTCCAGCACCTTTCCGAACGATGCCCCGGTGCGGGAGTGCCTCGTGCATGTGGGGGAAACCCAGCCCGCCACCTCATTCGGGAGCTATCGCATCTGGGTGACCCAGGCGACCCAAAAGCGGTGGGAGACCCGAGGCAAGCAGAGCAACCACCCGCTCGATTGCACCTTCGTGTACAACGACCAGCGGGTGATCTACAACGCCCAGACCCTTTATAGCGGCAGCCCCTGGCATACCCCGAACTACACCGGGCCGCTGGGTGCCGTCTGCGACTATGTGGTGCACCTGCCGCCGGACGACCTTTTCCTCGGTGCCCAGGACATGGTCCTGGCCTCGATCGGGAACCAGGACAACGATCCCACGAAGCTCGGCGAGCAGACGTCGTACTGGATCGCCCGCAAGATGGGGGTCCCCTACAACTACCGACGGTTCTTCCTCCTCTATTTCAACGGCGTCCAGCGCGCGACCAGCGTCTATGAGGACACGCAGCAGCCGAATGGCGACCTGATCTCGGAGTACTACAGCAACGACACTGGCGGGCGGCTGTACAAGATCGAGGACTGGTTTGAGTTCGACTCGTCGGGCGACAGCCAGATCGACCACTGGAACGCCACACTGGACAATTGGACGACCGTGGGCGGGGTGAAGAAGCCGGCCCGTTACCGTGTCAACTGGCGCCCCAGGTCGGTCGGCGCCGGACAATCGCCGGATGATTTCAGCGACCTCTACGACGCCGTCGACTCGATCTTCGCGCCGCAGCCCGAGCCGTTTGAGACCATGGTCAAGTCCGAGGTTCACATCGACCGATGGTTCCGGCTGATCGGCATGGAGCACATTGTCGGGAACTGGGACTCGTGGGGGAGTCGGCGTGGGAAGAACATGTTTGCGTACAAGCCAACCCAGAGCCGGTGGGACCTGCTCCTCTGGGACATTGATTTCGATCTCGGATCGGACCGCGGGAGCGATGATGCCCAGCACGATGTATTCGAGGCGCTTTGTGACAACGGCCAGCCGACTCCCAACGAGCCCTCGATCACACGGCTCTTTGCATACCCGGCCTTCCGCCGCCATTACATCCGCATCCTGGAAGAGGCGGCCCAGGGGCCGTTGCGGGTCGAGAACCTCTCCCCCCTGCTTGACGCGAAATACAAGGCGCTCCTCGACAACGGTCACAACCCGGGGAGCCTCAGCCAGCTTTCCCAGATCAAGGCGTTCGCCACCGACAGGCGAAGCTACCTGCTGGGGACCGTGGTGCCGAAGACCAACTTCGTGGTGCTTGGGCCGACCTCGTTCGAGACGAACGTCAACTCGATCACCATCACCGGGGCTGCGCCGGTGGTGGTCGATTCGATCCTGATCAACGGCGTCAAATACCCCACCTCCTGGGGGTCGGTGGCGGGGAAGCCGATCCTGTTCTCGATTCGCGTGCCGCTGGCGGAGGGGACAAACACTCTGGTCGTGGAGGCGCAGGACCGGTTTGGAAACACGATCGCCGACGGGACCAAGACCCTCCAGGTGATCTACACCGGGGGTCTGCCCGATCCGGCCGGGCTTCTTCTCATCAACGAGATTTCGTATGACCCACTGGATCCCGGGTCCGCCTTCATCGAGCTCTACAACCGGTCCCAGAGCGCCACGTTTGACCTCTCGGGGTGGAGGCTTTCAGGGGTGAACTATGATTTCCCGCCCGGTGCATCGATCGCCCCCGGGGGGTTCCTCGTGGTGGCCAAGGACCTTTTCGCGTTTGGCGCCCGGTTCCACTACACGTCGCCCGTGCTTGGGGCGTTCCCGGGTAACCTCGCATCGCAGGGGGAGACCCTCGCCTTGCTCCGGCCCTCAGCCACGCCGGGGGGGTATCTGGTCGTCGACCAGGTGCGTTACGAGAATGCCACCCCATGGCCCGAGGGCCCGGTCACCGGCCATACCTCGCTGGAACTCGTCGACTCGGCCCGGGACAACGCCCGGGTGAGCAACTGGACGGATGAGGTGGATGGATGGCGGTTCTACAGCGTCACCGGCAAGGTGGGAGGGACGAACCTCTTCCTCTTCTTGAGCGCGCCGGGGGATGCCTGGATCGACGACGTCCGGCTGGTCGAAGGGACGATTCCGGCCAACGGTGCGAACCTGGTCGTGAACGGCGATTTTGAGGACCCGCTCTCCGGCACCTGGCGTCTTGGGACCAACCTGGTGGGATCGGCTGCCGCGGCCGACCCGGCCCAGCACGGGACGCAGAGCCTCCATCTCGTGTCGAGCTCCCCGGGCAAGGATGCCACCAATGCCTCCCTCTCCCAGGTGGTGGCGGTGGTTCCCGGAAATGTCTACACCCTCAGCTACTGGCTCCGTTACGGCCAGGGCTCGAACCTCGTTGCCATGACCACCAAGACCCTGGCCAGCACCCAGTCGGTCGCGCAGGTGTTCGGATCCCCCGGGAAGGCGAACTTCTCGGCTGGCCAGCTTCCTTCGGCCTACCCGGCTCTGTGGTTGAACGAGGTGGTTCCAAACAACGTGGCGGGACTTTCCGATCCACAGGGAGAGAAGGATCCCTGGGTGGAGCTGATCAACACGGGGGGGACTCCGATCGACCTCTCGGGGATGTATCTCTCCGACAGCTACACAAACCTGACCGCGTGGCGCTTCCCGGATGGGGCGGTGATCGCGCCGGGTGAGTTCAAGGTGGTCTGGGTCGACGGGGATGCCGACCTGACGACCGCGGCCCAGTGGCACACCTCCTTCCGGGTCCAGCCTGCGGAGGGTGCCGTGGTCCTCTCCCGGCTCGAAGCCGGGGTGCCGCAGATCCTCGACTATCTCAACTACGAGGGGATGCAGAAGGATGAGTCGTATGGATCGATTCCCGATGGGCAGCCGTTCAACCGGATCATCATGTCATTCCCGACCCCGGGTGGAGCCAACAACGGGGCCTCACGTCCCCTCGGCGTCCGGATCAACGAGTGGATGGCCGCCAACAGCGGGTTCCTCCTCGATCCTGCGACGGTTCCCCCGTCGGCCGAGGATTGGTTTGAGCTGTATAACCCCGGTCGGACCGAGGCCGATCTCTCCGGATACTACCTCACCGACAACCTCCTGAAGCCGACCCAGGTCAAGATCCCGGCCGGGACGCGGATCCCGGCGGGCGGGTATCTCCTCGTTTGGGCGGATGGGCTTGCCCCCCAGTTCCTCCCGAACGACCCCGACCTGCATGTCAGTTTCCGGCTCGCCCAGTCGGGGGAGGAGCTCGGTCTTTTTGCGCCGGACGGCACG
>DMJJ01000485.1:4168-15397 GCA_003452185.1 Verrucomicrobiales bacterium
ACGCCCCGGGCCGCCAACCGGATCGCGGGCGGAAACACGGCTCCGGTCCTGGGGCATATCGGTGATCGGACGATTGATGAGCGGCGTCGGTTCTCGATCCAGCTCGCGGCGGCCGATGCCGAGGAGGGGAGTGATTCCCTGGTCTTCAGCCTCGCTCCTGGCGGCCCCTCCGGTGCGACCCTCACCCCTTCGGGGTTGTTTATCTGGCGTCCCACCGAGGCCCAGGGCCCCGGCCAGTACAGCCTCACCTTCCGGGTCAGGGACAACGGGACACCGAACCTGGAGGCGACGGAGACGGTGACCTTCACGGTCCGGGAAGTGAACTCGGCCCCGGTGTTCCTCGAGACGCGTCCCAGGTATGTGAAGGCGGGTGACACGGTCACCTTCCCGACGGCCATCGACCTGGATCTGCCGGCCCAGAGCCTCTCCTTCCGGCTTGGGGCGGGTGCCCCTTCCGGGCTCACCCTTGACCCAGTGACGGGAGTGGTCTCCTGGAAGCCGACAGAGGCCCAGGCTCCGGGGCAATACCCCGTCACGGTGTTCGCCACCGACGGCGGGGAGCCGAGTTTGACCTCCTCCTTCACTTACGAGCTTCAGGTCTTCCCCGGCACGACGCGGGTGATCCTTCTCGATGTCAGGCTGGAGACGGTGGGGGTTCGGCTGCAATGGAACACGGAGCCCGGAGAGACCTTCCAGGTGGAGTTCAAGACGGGGCTCGCCCAGGAGTGGCAGCCGCTGGGAACCCCGCTTGCCGCCACGGGTGCGTCGTTGCAGGCAGTTGACCCGACCCGGGGTTCCGGACTCCGCCTTTACCGGGTCCGAAGGCTGTAATCGAGGCGCAGCAGGGTGGTTTGGGATTGCAGGCCGTCGAGCGACAGGGTGAACGGCAGGGTGATCACCTTGGGGCTTGTGCCCACGGCCGTCGGCTCGGCGGGCGGAGGGGGGATCACACCCTCCCATGGCGGCCCATGCACCGTGAGGGTGAACTCCAGGGTCTCCCCAAGAACCCTGGCCCCTTCGGCGGCGTTATGGGGAAGGAACTCAAATCCCGCCTCTCTCCCTGCCCCCTGGGTGTCGAGCGGGAGGGTGATCCCCTGGGAGCCGAGCTGGCATCGGAGGGTGCGACCCTGGAGCAGGGTGCCGCGCGGGAGGAGGAGCGATCCGGTGAATCGAAGTCCGCGCGGTGCCGGGAGGATTTCCGCCGCACCGACCCGGAGTGCGTCGGTCGGTCGGGTCAGCCCGAGGAAGGCGGCCGCCGGAGCGCGGTCCGCGCCGCGTGCGCCCGAGGGGTGAACGGTGTAAAATCCGTACATCCCCTCCATCATATGCTCGGCCACATGGCACTGGAAAAGCCAGGTACCGGGGTTGTCCACCACCATGTCGGCGATGCGGGTTGATCCTGGCAGAAGCTCCACGACATCCTTGCGTCGCCCCGCCTCGTCCACGACCCCCTGCCCATGCCAGTGAACCGAATGGAAATCCTCCTGCCCCCCCAGCCCGGCGAGGTACCAGCGCACCCGCTCCCCCTGGTTCATCTCAAACCCCTGGAGGTTTCCATAGGCGAGCCCGTTGATCGGATACCGCAACCCCTGGGCGCGAAGCTCGAGATACTCGGCATAGCTCCGGGGGGTGGGGACCGCGACCCCGCCGGGGGGGAGGTTCACGGTGCCGGACCGGGCGGCGAGCGGATCGAGCAGGCCGGCGGTCTCGTCAAACATCATGAACAGGGCCGGCATCTCACGATCGACATCGGCCGGCGTGCCGTCCGCCCGGGCCCTCGCCGGGTCGGTGACCACAATCATGCCGATGAGCCCGAGGTTCACCTCCTCATCATCGTGGACGTGGCTGTGGTAGAGCCAGGCCTTGGAGCTGGGCTCCCCGGGGCCGGGGCCCGACGACCCGTCGAGCTTCCAGACGTAGGTGAAGCGGGCCTTTGAGCCGACCGCCGCCCCAAGACCCGGGCGGGGACGGTAGTACGCCCCTTCGCTCTCCTTGTCGTAGCGCACCCCATGTGGATGCATCGAGAGCGGGCGCTCGGCCCGGTTGAGGAACGTCACCACGATGAAGTCCCCCACCACTCCCCGGAGCACGGGACCCAGCAGGCCAAGCCTGGGATCCCGGGCGCTGCGCGTTGTGAAGGTGTCATCGGTGTACTGGATGTAACGGAGCTTGCGGGCCCGGAACGAAGCCTCGCGCTGGGGGGAGGTGGGCACCGTACCGCAGACCGGGTCCTTGTTGACCGGGGCGTAGTCCCAGGGCTGCCATTCCGCGGCGATGAAGTAGCGTCGCGTGCGGGCCGGATCCGGCACCTCGCCGAAAAACCGCCCCCCGGCCTCTCCGCCCCGGTCGGCGGTCACGGTCGGGACCACCTGGTTGGTGGCCGCGGAGAAGGGTCGATACAGGTGCGCGAGGGCCCGTGGGGCCGCAACCCCACAAACCAAAACCGCCCAGGCGAGGGAGATGCTGGCCCACGACCGGAATCGGCCCCTTCCGTTCCACGGTGAGTGTTTGCTGGGTGACATTCGATGCCGCTGCTCTCGCCTTCGGCCGCCCCGGGAGAACGTCGCCTGGTTGTCCCCTCCCGGCTCAGGGAGTGAGGCGCGCCCGGAAGAACCGGGCCTCGGTCGGGTCGGTGGCTGCCGGCTCAAGCCACTTCAGAACACCGGTCATGTCGGCCTGGCCCGTCGATACGGGGCTCCAGTCGACCAGGTTCACCGAGGTCTCCACGCTGTAGGTCCGTCCCGGCAGTCCGTGCACCACGACTAGATGCCGCCCGACGGGGGTCGAGGTCAAGGAGACGGTGGTCTCGATGCTCCGGAAGCCCAGCTGCCCGGGTACATAGACGGCCGGCAGTGTGTGGAAGGAGGTGTCCCGCAGGCTCCGGACCGTCGGCGTGCTCGTGAACGTGAGCCAGGTCGGGGCGACGGCCGATTCCGAGGATTGAAAGTAGACCCACGCCACCAGCTGCTTCCCTGCGGGCAGGCTTTGGCCGGAGGGAAGGGTGACCACGATCCCCATGTTGCCGGGGAGCCCCGGGCTTGAGAACCAGCTGACGGAGGCCAGGGGGAGGCTCTCGGAAACGGTCGCCGTCAGGGGGGAGAGAAGCGCATCATCAAAATGGAGGCTCAGGCTGATCGCATTTTCATCCCCCTGTGCCGCCACCGTAAGCGGAACGGCAACCCAGCCCCCGGCAATCGCCGTCGCCGCCCCCACGCTCACCACGCGGGGGTTCGCGATCAGGGTGAGGGTGGCCGGGTCACTGGTCACGGTTCCGGCGCCGTTCGAGATCATGACCCGATAGGTGCCGCCATCGGCGAGCGTCGCCTCCCGGATCCACAGCTGTGCGGCCGCGCTTCCGGATCGCGTCCCGGTGTCCGTCACCGGCACTCCGTCCCGGGTCCATCGGTAGGAGAGCGGGGCATCCCCGTCGGCGACCACCTGGAGGGCGACGTCCTGTCCTTCGGTGATGGTCAGCCCCGCGGGCTGGGTGACGATGGAGGGAGCCACCGCCTTGTGATGGAAGGTCACTTCGCCACCGGTGAAGAGCGCCGCCAGCCGCTCGCCTGTCCCGCCCCGCACGACCCGCGGCACCGGGGTCGACGACGGGATCAACGGGGTGGTGGAGCCTTCGGGGGCGGTCCGGTCGGTGGTGAAGGAGATCATGGCTACGACGCGCGGCCCCGCGGCGAGCAGCCTTCCTGGCGGGAGCGTTACCGTCAGGCCAAGGAACCCCGAGGCGAGGGAGCCGGGGTCGACGGTGACGACGGCTCCGGGGGCATCCTCCCCCGCGACCGCGGTGACGTAGGTGATCCGCGCCGTGTCAATCGCCAGGCTTAGCGCCACCTGGTGTTCGTCCCCCTGGGCATCCAGGCGGACCGGGAGCTGGAGCGGATCCCCCGCAAAGACCTCGACGGTTCCAGGCCGGACGACGCGGGGATTCGGGGAGACCACCACCTGGGCGGGCGCGCTCAGCGCCTCGCCGTACGGGTTGCTCACCCGGACGGAGTAGGATCCCGCGGCGGCCGGGGTCACCCCGGAGAGGATTAGCGATGCGGTGTCCGTGCCTGCCACCGAGGGGGAGTCGGCTATCGGCGCTCCCTCCTTCAGCCACTGGAAGCTGAGGGTCGGATCCCCTGTCGCCTCGATGTGCAGCAGGACATCCCCGGCTTCGACGGTGTTGGTTCCAGCGGGCTGGGCGGTCACGGTCGGGGGAGTGGGCTTGCGATGGAACCGGGCCACACCCCCCGCGAAGAGCGCGGGCAACCGGCCCTGGGTCGAATCGCGGACCTCGCGCGGAAGGGTGGCATCCACGGCCCGCAGGGGGGTGGATTGCCCATCGGCAATCCCGGGGGCGACCGAGAATTGCAGTACGCCGATCTTGTCCCCCCCCGAGGGGAAGGTGCCCCCCGAGGGAAGGGTGATCCGAAGATTCAGACTCCCGGGTGTGGCGGCAGCGCTTGAGAGCTCCAGCGAGGCCCCGGAGCTGCCGGCGCCGGGGAGCAGCTGCGGGCTGCCGAGCATTGTGGTGTCGTAGCTCACCCCGAGGGTCACCTGGTGCTCGTCCCCCTGGGAGGCGAGGAGCAGCGGGACGAGGAGGGCATCCCCCAGGAAGGCATCTGCGTCCCCAAGGGTGAGGGTGCGCGGGTTTGAAACCAGGGAGACGAGGGCCGGGAGGCTTGTGGCGGATCCGGCGCTGTTTTTCACCGTCGCCGTGTAGGAGCCGGCTGCCGTGGGATCAACCACCCGGATGAGGAGGGAGGGGGTGGTCGCGCCGCTCACATCCCCCCCGTCCGCCAGCAACTGCGTCCCGCGCCTCCATTCGTAGGTGAGGGGGGTATCGCCGGTGGCTGCGACGGAGAGCACCAGGTCACCTCCGGCCGGAAGGTTCGTTCCGGCGGGCTGGCGGGTCAGGACGGGGGCGACGGTGGCATGGCGGAGGTGCAGGCTGGCCCCCTGATAGCGGGCCGCCAGCAGATGATCGGCGGCATCCCGCACTCCCCGGGTCACGGGCGTGGAGCCAAACGACACCTGCAGCGTGCCGCCGCCGGGATCCGAGGCCGGCACAGAGAACCCGAGCGTCGCCACAAGATGCGATCCGGGGGTCAGAAGCCCTCCCGGCGTCAGGGCGAGCCGAACCCCGAGAAGTCCCTCGGCCGCGCGGCTCGGATCGATCTCGAGCGTCCCGCCTGTGAAATCGGGCCCGGGTGAAACCTGGGGGAGCGTGAGCTGCTGGGGGTTGAACAGGAGGCTGAACGCCACGGAATGCTCATTGCCCTGGGAGGCGAGCGTTATCGGGAGAGCGGCGTTGCCGCCCAGGATCCCCTCCCCGTCCGCCAGGGCCACCAGCCGTCCATTGGGGGTGAGGGTGACGGGAGCGGGCGAGCTCGTCAGCGAGCCTCCCGGGCCGGTCACCTGGATGTCGTAGCTGCCGGAATCACCGGTCGACGCCGATGAGATCAGGAGGGTGGGGGTCTGGGAGCCTGAGATCGACGTGTTATCGGAGAGGGGCACGCCTCCCTTGCGCCATTGAAACTGAATGGGGGCGACACCCGAGACGGCGACGCCCAGCCGGAGGTCGCTTCCCTCGGGGGCCGTGATCCCCTGGGGCTGGGTGAGCAGCACCGGAGGAGCCCCCGGGGCGGAGATGGCCAGGTGACCCGGCCTGCAGGCCACGGGGAGCTGGAACCCGTCGACATCCCTGACCTGCTTGACGGTTGGGAGGCCTGAGAGATCGAGGGTCGCGACGCTCGGGACCGAGGCGCCTGCGGGAACCGGCACGCTGGCGATGGCGATCGCCTGCAGCTCGGGATCAAAGGACATCCCTGTCGGGAGAGTGATCGAGATTCCCAGGCGTCCCTGGGGGACGAGGCTGCTGTCGAGGACCAGGGTGCCGGCCGCGGCAGCCCCTTGCAGGGTGATCTGCGGGGTTCCGAGGAGGCCGGGGGTCCATTGGAGGCTGAACGAGAGGGAGCGCTCCGTCCCTTGCGCCGAGAAGAGGATCGGGAGGAGGCTGCTGGCTCCCGGCGTTGCGGCCCCGTCGGCCACCTGGAGGTAGCGCGGGTTGGGGGTGACGACGAGGGAGGCGGCCGGGGAGGTGATCGATCCGGCGGAGTTCGAAACCTGCACCGTGTAGTCCCCTTCCAGGAGGGGGGAGGCCTCGGCCAGTATGAGCCGGGAGTCGGTGGTGCCGCTGACCGGGGGAGTCTCCGTGAGCAGCGTGCCGTTGCGTCGCCAGGCGTAGGTCAGGGGGGCATCCCCGGAGGCGAGCACGCTCAGCGTGACTTCCTCCCCTTCGACCACAGTGAGCGAAGCAGGCGGGGTGACCAGTGCAGGCGGGGCGATCCGTCGCGCCAGGGTCAGAGTGCCGCCGGTGAAGACCGTCGGCAGCCGGCCGAGGCCTCCGTCGCGGACCTCCCGGGGTGTCGGGGCATTGGTCAGCAAGAGGAAGGTGGGGGTTCCGTCTGCAACCGAGGAGGAGGTGTCAAAGAGCACCCGGGCCAGGAGTTGCGTGCCGGCGGCGATTGGACTTCCGGGTGGCAGGGAGAGCTGGAAACTGGCCAGTCCGGGTGGCACCCCGTTGGTCGAAAGGGTGAGGGTGGCGCCCGCGAGGCCTGATCCCGGCTGCAGCCGCGGGGCCGAGAGCACAGTTGGGTTGAACTGGAGGCTCAGGCTGACGGTTTGCTCGTTTCCCTGGGCCGCGATCAGGAGGGGGATCGCCGCCGTTTCCCCCCGGTAGCCGTTGGTGGAGACAACGCTGACCCATCTGGGGTTGGCTCCCACGGAGACGTGGGCCGGGAGGCTGGTGGCCGATCCGGAGGGGTTGACCGCCCCGAGAGTGTAGTCTCCCGCGGCCGCGGGGGAGGCCTCGGACAGGGAGAGGGTGGCCGTGGCGGAGCCGGAAACCCCCGCGCCATCCGAGAGCGGCAGTCCGTTCACCGACCACTGAAACGAGAGCGGTGCATCCCCTGCGACCACCGCCGTCAGGAGCAGATCCCCTCCGGCAACCAGGTTGGTGCCGGCCGGCTGCGTGAGGAAGGTTGGAGGAATCGGGCGGCGACGGAGGGTGAGGGCCCCGTTTCTAAACGCCGCCGCGAGGTCGGCGCCCGCCGGATCCAGCACGCGCCGGGAGCCCGGGGTGGATTGGACCGTGAGCGGCAGCAGCTGTCCCACCGGGGCGGAGCCGGGAATGGCGAACGTGAGAATGCCGACCACCCGCGTGCCGGCGGGGATCGTCGCCCCGGGCGGAAGGGAGCACGTCAGGAGAAGCCGGCCCGAGGCCGCGCCGGAAAGATCCAGGTTCACGGTTTCCCCGGGAAGGCCAGGGCCTGTCACCAGCGCCGGGCTCGTCAGGAGGGCGGCGTTGTAATCCAGTTCCATCGTCAGGGAGTTCTCATTCCCCACGGCCTCGAGGGTGATCGGAATCGAGGCCGTTTCCCCGACGAACACCTCCAGGGTGGGGAGGGTGACAAGGCGCGGGTTGTCGATGATGCCGACTGTGACCGGGGCGCTGGTGGCCCCTCCGAAGGCGTTCGTGACCACCACGGAGTAGGATCCCGCGACCCCGGGGACCACCTCCTGCACGAGCAGGGTGGGGGTGGAGCTTCCCGACACGCCCGCGCCGTCCGCGAGCGGCTGGGAGTTGAAGAACCATGTGTACCCAAGGGGCACGGCGCCGTCAGCGATGACGGTCAGGACCAGATCCCCGCCCTCCACCACGTTCGTTCCCCCGGAGGTGGAGAGGATCGCGGGGGCCGGGGTGGCAGCACGGGCCAGGGCAAGCAACCCGCCGTGAAAGACCCCGATGCGGGAGGCGCCCGCCGGACCAGTGACCCCGGTGGCGAGCGGGGTGTTGGTGATCGTAAGCGACACGATCTGGCCGTCGGACGCGGCGCTCGAGACGTCGAATGAGAGAGTTGCCAGCAAGGCGGTTCCCGCAGTGAACAGCGTGTTGGTGGCGGTGGTGACCTTGATCCCCAGGAGGCCGTTGGTTCCCTGCGTTGAATCGACCACGAGGGCCCCCCCAGGAACCCCGGACCCGAGGGTGGCCGAGGGGTTGCCGAGGATCTGGGGATCAAAGCCGACACTCAGGGTCACCTCCCGTTCATCCCCCTGGGATGCGAGAAGGAGGGGGATGTGCGCGGTCGATTGGATGAGTGCATTTGTGTTTTGGAGCCCGATGACCCTTGGGTTGCCCAGAACCACGAGGCTTGCCTCCGTGCTGGTAGCAACCCCGTAGGGATTGGAGACCACCACTGAGTACTTACCGGCGGCCGAGGGATCGATTCGCGAGAGGCTCAGGGAGGGCTGGGTCGACCCCGCCACACTGGCCCCGTCGACCAGGGGAACGCCGTTCTGCCGCCATTGGTAGGCGAGCGGGGGATCCCCCGTGGCGGTTACGGTGAGGGTGATCCCGGAGCCCTCCAACACCGAGGTCCCGACCGGTTGAACCAGGATGGCCGGGGGTTGAGGGGGGGCATGGAACGTCACCTCGCCCGCCGCGTAGACGGCGATGGGCTGCTGGGCGTCAATGGTGGTGATCTTCTTTGCGAGCGGGGCATCCTTGAAGAAGACCGGCCCCGTGGCGCCGGGGATTGCCCCCGGGCTGATGTCAAAGCGGACCACGGCCAGTTCCGAGTTCCCGGGGGGCATGGTGCCCGAGCCCTGGATCCGGATGATCGTTCCGAGAAGCCCGTTGGCCACCTGGCTTTCGTCAAACTCCATCAACGCCCCCTGAGTGGCGCTCCCGTTGGCGACTCGCGGGTTGCCGAGGAGGGTCGGATCCCAGGCCAGGGTGAACTGGTAGACCGCCTCGTCCCCCACGGCAAGGGTTCGGATCGGAACGTCCACCCCTCCGCCGACGTAGCCGTCGGTCCGCAGGGCATACACGGCCCTTGGGTTGTCCAGGACGATGATGTGTGCGGGGGCGCTGGTCACCGATCCGAGCGAGTTGGTCAGGACGATTGAGTACCGGCCATCATCCTCCTTGAGGGTCTTGCCGATGACTAGGGTCGGTCCGCGGGACCCGATGAAATTGCCGTCGTCGACAATGGGCAGATCGTTGTGGAGCCATTGATACGAGAGCGGCTCGGCGCCATCGGCAAGGACGGTGAGACGCACCAGCGTTCCCTCAAGCACATTGGTGCTGCCGGGTTGGGTGAGGAACGTCGGGGCCTTGGGGCTCTTCCAATTGAGCTTGTAGACACCGCGGACGCCGTTGGTGCCATCGATCGCGATCCGGTAGGTCAGCCCGTTGGTGGCGTAGAAGGTGAGCCGGCTTGGGCCCGCCCCCCCGCTGTTGTCGTCCGAGGCCACGAGGGCGAGTTGGTCGACCCGTGAGCCGAGGTAGACTCCGAGAATCGTGTCGATCCCGCTGCCACGCGTGTCGAAGGTCACCTGGCCGTCGTGGTCGGGAACCCAGTTAAACCACTGCGACCGCCCTCCGGGGACCCCGGCAATGACCGGCTCGCCGGGCTCCAGGCCGACGGGCCAGGAGGTCTCGCCGATGGTGGAGCTCCCGCTCACCGCCCCGGTGAAGTTGGAGATCGAGAGAGCGTCGACGAACATGTTGTTCAGGTCGGGGTTGATGTTCAGGGCGACGCGGCCCGTCTTCGTCTTGTACCCCGTGACCGCGATGCTGTAGAGGGTGTTGGAAGTGGCCATGAAGCGGATCCGGGAGCAAACCCCGTCGCCGCTGCTGTCATCCTTGGCCACCAGGGTGAGGTTGGTCAGGACCGAGCCCGTGTAGATGGCGAGCATGGTGTCAAAGGAGCTCCCATCGGTGGTGATCACCGCGTAGCCCGTCTTTGGAGCCAGCCACCGGTACCAGATCGAGGCCCCGCTCACGGTGACTCCGCTTTCGGTGAAGTGGGCCGGCTCGCCGGGCTCCAGCGTGGCTGTCTGGTTGCCTCCGATCTCGCCGGCGATCGGGCCCGTGAGCACAATCGCGTTGGTGAAGTCGTCGTTCGGCGGCCGGTCGTTCCCGATCAGCTCGATCAGGATGCGGGTCATGTTGTTGTCCTCGTTCGACTCGACGATCCGGTTGTCCGGGTCGACGATCTCCTCCAGCCAATAGCGCCCCGGGGCCACCCCCGTGATGTCGATCCACTGGTCGGGGAGTTCAGCGTGGTAGACGTCCATCCAGCCTGGGGAGACCCCTTGGAAGAATCCCCCCTTGTACTTGCTCGCCGGGGCGGCATCCGGGATGGAGAGGTCGTAGGGGTCGAGATCGATGACCGAGAAGCTGATCTTGGTCCCGAAGGCGACAATCGGGCCCACGGCATCGTCCACCAGGACGGAGCGGAGCCGGTATTCGAGCCAGTTGTTGAAGTGAAGGTGGTTGTGGGTGGGGTGAAAGATGAACTCGCCTGCGAGCCGGTCCTCGTACGATCCGTCGCCTCGGTAGATGCGCTGGTAGACCTCGGGGGCGGTGTTGGTGCCGATGAGCTCGACGGGCCCGATTCCGAGGTTGGGCGTTGCACTGGAGAGCCGCATCAGCACGTGACCCGGGACGGTGTTGCTGTCGAGGTACCATCCGTAGAGGAGATTCTTCGTGGGGTCGGCCACCACGGAGAGATCGGGGAGGAGCACCACCTTGAAGGCATTCGGATGAGTCCATGCCAGCCGGACCTTCCCCTTTTGTCCGTTGGCTCCCCCGACCATGATGCGATAGTCGTTGGTGGGGTTGGCCTCGAAGGTCACGAGGCTCGTGAGGTTGGTGCCATCGTTGTCATTGCAGGCGACGGTGACCAGGCCGGTGACGCTGTTGCCGGTGTAGACGCAGAGCAGGGTGTCGAAAGTGCTGCCGGATGTGGTGAAGGTGACGGGGCCGTTGGTCCAAGGCTTCCATTTATACCAGATGCTGTTCAATCCCCCCGGCTCCCCCGGCTCCGAGGTGGCTTCAAAGTTCTCCCCGACCACACCCCCAAGGGCGCCGTGGATGCGGGCCGCGAGCGCGAAGTTGTCGTTCGGGGGAGGGGGTGAAAGGGTGTACTCGTCGGTCACCTGGACATCATCCACGTACCATCCCTCCCGGCTCACGGTGGTGTCGGAGACAAAGTTGAACTTGAGGGTGTTGGTGGCATCGAGGAAATCAACCAGGGAGAGGACCACCTCGGTCCAGTTCGTGGCCGCGGTGCGCGAGGACCAGAGAAGGTTGGTGCCAACCCAGGCCTGGGCCTGGTCGACTCCTTCCTCAATGGATGGGATGCGGTACCAAAACCGGAGGGTTGC
>DMJJ01000485.1:15789-16391 GCA_003452185.1 Verrucomicrobiales bacterium
CAGTAGGCCTGATAGATCCCGGAGTGGGCAGGTCGTCCTCCGAAGGTGCTGTCGACAACCCCCCAGTAGGCAGGGACACCGTTGGCATCGGTGTCCCCGGTCGACCAGATGGCTGGCAACCCGGACTCGAAGGTCTCCGACCAGAGGACCGCGCCGGTGGCGCCCTGGAGGAGGCCGGCGAGGAGCAGGAGGATCAGGGCGACAGTCGACCCCGGCTGCCTCCACCTGTGAAAAGCGGTTATCATAGTCTCAACGTGCCCGGACCTGGTTGAGGGCCCCCGGTCGCCGGCGCTACGTGCGGGTTGAATGCACGAAAGGCCCTCCTCCCGGCTTGGGAGTTCGAGAGCCGCACGTTGGCTGCAGACATTACAAGGGTCCAATGAGAACTAGCTCATCCTGGTCAGAGCGCCAGTCACACAGGTCAGATCGGCATCTGCAGGAGCAGGTTAACCCCCGGACCGGCTCGTCAGGAGACTCGCCCTACCAGATCGGTTTCGGCGACCGAGGGGCTCACGGGTTGCCCCTCGCGACGAACGAACACCGGGGGACGCAGGGGGTTTTCCGGGTCGCTCCCCAGCATCGAGGGTGGGGATTCGCGCCGG
>DMJJ01000568.1 GCA_003452185.1 Verrucomicrobiales bacterium
TCCGGCTCTACGAGATGTTCATGGGGCCGCTCGAGATGGTGAAGCCGTGGAACACCAAGGGGGTCGAGGGGGTGTACCGGTTCCTGGGCCGCGCGTGGCGGCTTTTCATCGATGAGGAGAGCGAAACGGCCTACGAGCAGTCGTGCGCTGCCGCCCCCGAGCGGGAGGCCGAGTTTCTCGGGCTGCTCCGTCTCCAGGGGGCAATCCAGAATGTCGAGGCCACCCCCGCACAGCTCAAGACGCTCCACGCCTGCATCAAGAAGGTGACCGAGGACCTCGAGGGTCTCCGGTTCAACACCGCCATCTCCGCCATGATGGTTTTCGTGAACGAGGCCATCTCCTGGAACGTCAAGCCCTCCGGCCTCCTGGCCGAGTTCCTCATCCTCCTCCAGCCCTTCGCCCCGCACGTTGCCGAGGAGCTCTGGGAACGGCTTCAGGCCCATGCCCCGGTCACCGGACGGGACGCCACCCTCGGGCTCGCCTACCAGCCCTGGCCCCGGTTCGACCCCGCCCGGCTGGTTGAATCCACCCTTGAGATCCCGGTGCAGGTCAACGGGAAGCTGCGCGACAAGCTCGTCGTCCCGGCCGATATTTCGAAGGAGGACCTTGAGAAAGCCGCCCTGTCGTGCGAGAAGGTTCGTCCCTTCCTCGAGGGGAAGACGATCCAGAAGGTGATCGTGGTGCCAAGGAAGCTCGTCAATATTGCGGCTTCCTGACGGCTCGGCTACAGTGATCTGGCAGGGATGCGCTACCTGACCGAACAGCAGAGGACGGTGCTCGTGAGTGTCGTCGGCCTCCTCCTCCTGGGATGGGGGGTCAAGGCGTGGCGTCTCTCCCACCCTGGAGACCTCCCCGCCCCGGCCGCGGCCGGGGCGACCGCCCCCCGGGGCACCCCCTCGCCCGGGGGCAACAACGGCGCTAACTAAGCAGTATGCAGACACCGAGTCTTGACGAGGCATTGGACCGGATCACGGCCAAGGACCCGCGCTATCACCGGGAGGCTTACAGCTTCCTGCGCGAGGCCCTCGACCATACCCAGCGTTCCGTCACGAAGGCCAACCAGGGCCAGACCCGCCATGTCAGCGGGCAGGAGCTGCTCGAGGGGATCCGCCACTACGCCCTCTCCCAGTACGGGCCGATGGCCCTGACCCTGCTCCAGGAGTGGGGCGTGACCCGTTGTGAGGACTTTGGGGAGCTGGTGTTCAACCTCGTGGAGCACGGGCTCCTCTCCAAGACGGACAAGGACAGCCGGGAGGATTTCGCCAACGGATACGACTTCGAGACCGCCTTCCGAAAGCCGTTCCAGCCGGCCCGAACCCTCCCGGCAACGCCCGTGGAGGCCACCCAGGAGTGAAGCCGACCGGCCGCCATCTCCAGGCTCTCCCCGTCTTTCGCCCGAAGAAGAAACCCACCCGCATGCCCGCCAAGATCGCCCGGTCCCGTTCCACCCCCACCCAGGCCCCTACCCTGCACGCCATCCCGGCCGGGGTACGGCTCATCACCCTCGAGAACGGCCTGACCCTCATCCTCCGCGAGGATCACTCGGCCCCCGTCGTCTCGGCCCAGGCCTGGTGCCGCGCCGGAAGTGTCGACGAAGGCCGCCTGCTCGGCGCCGGGCTCTCGCACGTCCTCGAGCACATGCTGTTCAAGGGGACCACCTCCCGGCCGGCAGGGCGCATCGACCAGGAGGTCCAGGAGGCCGGCGGCTACATGAACGCCTACACCTCCTTCGACCGGACGGTGTACTGGATCAATGTTCCCAACACCGGTGCCAGGGTGGCGGTGGATGTCCTCTGCGACATCATGCAAAACGCCACCATTCCCTCCGACGAGCTGATCAAGGAGCTCGACGTCATCCGTCGGGAGATGGACATGGGGCACGACGACCCCGGACACCGCTCCGCCCGCAGGCTCTTCGAAACGGCCTACACCCGGAGCCCGTACCGCTTTCCAATCATCGGCCACCTCGACATCTTCAACACCCTCACCCGCGAGGACATCGCCTCCTACTACCGGGAGAAGTACGCGCCGAACAACGTCTTCTTCGTGGTGGTGGGGGATTTTGAGACCGCGGTCGTCGAGAAGCAGATCCGCGAGGCCTACGCGGCCTCCAAGGCTCGGGCCATCGCCGTCGCCCCCATGCCCTCGGAGCCCCGCCAGACCGCCCCGCGCGAGATCATTGAGGAGGGGCCGATCGAGCTCGGACATTTCCATCTCAGCTGGCACATCCCCGACATCCGGCACCCGGACATCGCCCCGCTCGATGTCCTCGCCGCCCTGCTCGGCAGCGGCCGAAGCTCCCGTCTCTACCAGAAGGTGAGGGAGAAGCTCGGGCTCGTGAATGCGGTCGAAGCCTGGACCTACAACCCCGGCAACCCGGGGCTCTTCGGCATCAGCGCCGTGGTCGACGCCGACAAATTTCCCGCCGCCCGCGCGGCGATCCTCGCCGAGCTCCGGGCCATGATCCGCAAGCCGGTTCCCGCCGCCGAGCTCGCCAAGGCGGTCAAGCAGTTCATCGCCGGCACCCTCGGGAGCCGCAAGACCATGCAGGGACAGGCCCAGGACCTCGGCGGAAGCTGGATGGCGGCCAACGACCTGAACTTCAGCGAGCGCTACCTCGCCACGGTCAAGCGGCTCAAGCCCGCAGACCTCCAACGGGTCGCCCGCCAGTACCTCACCGAGGAAAACAGCACCCTTTACGCCCTCCTTCCCAAGGGGACAGCCGGCGGTGCCGCCGCCGCCGTGGAAACCCACGCGGAGAACGCGGCGGAGTTGTTCACCCTCCCCAACGGGCTCCGCCTCCTCGTGAAGGAGGATCACCGGCTTCCCTTCGTCGAGTTTCGCGCCGTCCTTCAGGGAGGGGTCCTGGCCGAACCCCCCGCCCAAAGCGGAGTCACGCAGCTCATGGCCAAGATGCTCCTCCAGGGGACGCGCCACCGGAGCGCCGAGCAGATCGCCCGCGAGATCGAGTCGATTGGCGGCAGCATCAGCAGCTACGGCGGCAACAACAGCCTGGGCGTCAGCGTCGAGGTGATGAGCGGCGATTTCGACACCGGCCTCGGCATCCTGGCCGATGTGCTCCTGAAGCCCTCCTTCCCCGCGGCGGCGTTTGAGCGGGAACGCCAGGTGCAGCTGGCCGAGATCCGGGCCCAGAAGGACCACCTGCTCGGGCTCGCCGACGCCCAGGCGCGGGAGGCCCTCTTCGGTCAGGCCGGTTACGGGATGCAGTCCCGCGGAAGTGAGGCCAGCGTCACCTCCCTCCCCCTCAAGGCCCTCTCCCAGATGCACGCCCGGGTCGTCACCCCCTCAAACTGCGTCCTCGCCATCTTTGGCGACATCCGCACCTCCCAGGTGCGCGCCAAGGTCCAGCGGGCCTTCGGCCCCTGGAAGGGGAAGCCGACCGGCGACCTGATCGGCGCCCCCCCCACCCCCCTCTCCGAGGCCCGCCGGGTCTCCCAGTCGGTCGACAAGAAGCAGGCCGTCCTCATCCTAGGGTTCCCCGGGACCACCCTCCACCACCCCGACCGGTTCGCGCTGGAGCTCGTCCAGGAGGCCCTGAGCGACCTCGGATCGCGGCTCTTCGTCCGGATCCGCGACGAGCTGGGACTCGCCTATTATGTCGGGGCGCAGAACTTCCTGGGCCTCGTCCCGGGGTACTTCTCGTTCTACGTCGGCACCGACCCGGAAAAGGCCCCGCTCGTCGAGCAGGAGCTCCTCCGGGAGGCGGGACGCCTCCACGCCGAGGGCCTCACCGAGGCGGAGCTTCACCGGGCCAAGGCGAAGCTGATCGGGCAGAAGAAGATCGCCCGTCAGGAGCTGGGGCGGCTGGCCATGACCAGCGCGCTGGACGAGCTCTACGGGTTGGGCCACGCCAACTCCGAGAAGGAGGATGCCCGCTTCGAGGCCATCACCCTCGACGACATCAAACGGGTCTGCCACACCTACCTCGGTGCGTCCGCCCACGTCCTCTCGATCGTGAGCCCGGAAAAGTAACGGCATCTGGCCGTTACATGCAGGGGGGGGGCGTTCTGACGCGTGCCTGCGCGAGCAGTTTTCCCTTTCTTTGCCCCCCGGGCTTTGTTATCGAGTCTGGGTGAGTTTCAGCCTGATCAAACAGTCTCTGGCCGTCTCGGCTTTGCTTCTGGTGGGCCTTCTGGCCGCCACCGCCGAAACCTACGAACTTCTGGATGGCCAGGTGATGACCGGCCCCCCGGTGAGCATCACCAAGGATGGGGTCGCCTTCCGGGATTCGACCGGGAGCCAGGGGGCGCGGGTCGGCTACACCAACCTGACCCAGGAGGCGCTTCGCGAGCTGCAGAAGAATCCGAAGGCCAAGAAATTCGTCGCCGACTTCATTGAGGCCCCCCTCGATTCCACCAACAAGAACCGGGTGGCGTTTGAGCTCAAGCCATTCGAGCGACTCGAGAAGCCCGATGCGAAGTCGGGCCTGGGCGGGCTTGCCAAGTCGGGCCTTGGGTTTCTTATCCTCGCGCTGCTGTTTGCGGCGAACCTCTACTCCGCCTACGAGGTTGGCATCTTCCGCAACTACTCCCCTTACATGGTGGCGGGGATTTCCGTCATCCTCCCGATCATCACCCAGATCGTGTTCGTCTGTCTCCCGACCTACGTACCGAAATCCGAGGACCATGCGGCCAACGCCACTTCCGAGCATGTGCCAGGCTTCACCACCGCAGGTGGCGCAGGCGGGGCGCATCAGGAAGCCTCCCCCGCGGCGGCCGCGGCGGGCGGCCCTGCTGCGCCGGCGGCCCTTCCCCATTACAAGCGGGGGGAATTCACGTTCAACAAGCGGTTCTTCGAGACGAAGATGGGCGGGTTCTACGGGGTGCGGGCGGCCGATGCCGAGAAGGGTTACGGGTTCGACCTCAAATCCAACCGCGGGGTTCTCACCTGTTCACGGATCATCCGGATCAACCCTTCCGAAATCTGCCTTCAGGTCCAGCGTGGCGCGACGATGGAGGAAGTAAGTCTGCCGTTCACGGAAATCATCGAGATCGAGATCAAGAAACGCGCCTAACATCTGCTGCGCCGCCCTGCGCAGCCTTCCCCTACCGAGCAGGGGGAGGTTTATCGAACCGGCGGCTGCACCTTCACCATGACCTTCAAAACCGTCCTGCTCTTCGGCGCCCCCGGCTCCGGCAAAGGCACCCAGGGAAAGATCCTGGGAACCATTCCCGGCTTCTTCCATTTCGCGTGTGGTGATGCCTTTCGCAATCTCCGGATCGATGATCCCCTCGGCCGGACATTCATCGACTACTCGAGCCGTGGTCAACTGGTCCCCGACCATCCGACCATCGAGCTCTGGCGGAAGAACATTCAGGCCTCCACCTCCAACGGCAGTTTTCATCCCGAGCGCGATCTATTGATTCTGGACGGCATTCCCCGCAATCCGCAGCAGGCCGAGATGCTCAAGACCACGCTCGACGTCCGTGCCGTGTTCCATTTGACCTGTTCTGACATGGGGAAGATGGTGGAGCGACTGCAGCGCCGCGCGTTGCGGGAGAACCGGCTGGACGATGCGAATCTGGATGTGATCCGGCGTCGCCTTGAGACCTACGAGAGCGAGACCAAGCCGGTGCTGGATTACTACGGACCCAAGCTGGTCCGCGAGATTGATTCCACCGCCTCCCCGTTGAACGTCCTTCGATCGATCCTCGACCAGGTCGCCACCCTCCTATAAGGAACGCCAAGGGGCGGCGGGGGAGGAGTTCAACCGCCAAGGTAGCGAAGGAACGCCATGGGGACGGAGGAGGGGAAGCGTTCAACCGCTAAGGGGAATAAGGATCGCCATGGTTTTGAGGAACATTCCCTCCGTCTCATTTCACCCGCCCCATCCCCCCTCCCCTCCTTTGCGTCCCTTCTTCCCCTTAGCGGTTTAACTCCGGCCGGCAGGGGGGGGGAACGCCATGGGGACGGAGGGGGGGAAGCGTTCAACCGCTATGAGGTAGAAGGATCGCCATGGTTCTGAGGAACATTCCCTTCGTCTCATTTCACCCGCCCCATCCCTCTCCCCTCCTTCGCGTCCCTTCTTCCCCTTAGCGGTTGAACTCCGGCCGGCAGGGGGGGGAACGCCATGGGGACGGAGGGGGGGAAGCGTTCAACCGCTATGGGGTAGAAGGATCGCCATGGTTCTGTGGAACATTCCCTCCGTCTCATTTCACCCGCCCATCCCTCTCCCCTCCTTCGCGTTCCTTCTTCCCCTTAGCGGTTGAACTCCGGCCGGCAGGGGGGGGAACGCCATGGGGACGGAGGGGGGGGAAGCGTTCAACCGCTATGGGGTAGAAGGATCGCCATGGTTCTGAGGAACATTCCCTTCGTCTCATTTCACGCGCCCCATCCCTCTCCCCTCCTTCGCGTTCCTTCTTCCCCTTAGCGGTTGAACTCCGGCCGGGGGTTCCTTGGCGTTCCCAAGCGGCTAGCGGAGAAGGAGGGCGAGGCGATGCAGGAAGGCCCCCGTGTCCCGCATCCACCAGGTCATGCTGGTCAGCACACCAACGCCGGTGACCAACGGCAGAAGCAGCAACAGCACCGCCACATTCCCCAGCACAATCACGACAGCCGAGAAGAAAAACCCCTGCCCCGTGATGTCGCTCTGCTCCGTCTCAAGGGCCTTGAAGGTCAGGGTGACATGGAACGCATAGGCCGCACCAAGGAGCAGGTGAAACCAGATCGCATACGCCGCCCACCCCCAGATCAGGTGTCCCGCCGTGTACACCCCCACCACCATCACCGCGTAAATCGGGAAGAAGTAGGGGGCGAGGGCGATCAGGGAGTTGCTCTTCGTGATCAGGACATGCCCCCCTCGCGAGCTGACCCGGAACCGCTTCACCTTCCCGCCAAAAACCCAGGTCCAAACCACGTGCGTCAGTTCGTGGCCAAAGACGTAAACCCACATCGGCTTCGGCAGCAGGAGGTAGATCGAGATCCAACAGGCCGCCCCGGCCGCAAACGCCACCCAGAAGTGGATTGCACTGCCGGACGCCACCAGCACACGGGAGAGCGCGGAGATCCCCCCGATGCAGAGCGGGAGGAGCAACACCCCCAGAATGGCCTTCAATGCCCGAGGCATGCCCAATGGTGCAACGACATCCCCCGGGGAGGCCAAGCCCCAATCGATTCCCCGTCGCAAAAACCTTCACAACCCCCCCGCATCGGAATACAACCTCCCCCATGCACTCGCTTCCCAAGTTTGTCGGCGCCCTCGGGCTCGGGCTCCTCATCACCGCCTCGACCCTCCAGGCCGCCACGGCCCCCGAAGGTTTCCAAAACCTCTTCAACGGAACCGACCTCTCCGGATGGGAGGGGAACCCCAAGCTCTGGTCCGTCCAGGAGGGCACCATCACCGGACAGACCACGGCCGCCGACCCAATCAAGGGAAACACCTTCCTGATCTGGAAAGGGGGGACCGTCGATGATTTCGAACTCCGGTTCACCTACAAAATCGTCCCCAACAACGACCAGGGCTTCGGCAACTCCGGATGCCAGTACCGAAGCAAGATCGCCGACGCCGGGAACTTCGTCGTCGGCGGATACCAGGCCGACTTCGAGGCCGCCAAGACCTACTCCGGAATCCTCTACGAGGAACGGGGACGCGGGATCCTCGCCAACCGGGGCCAGGTGACCCTCGTCAAGCCCGACCCCCAGTCCCCGGGGAAAACCAAAATCGAGGTGATCGGGTCTGTCGGCAAATCAGAGGAAATCCAGGCGGCGATCAAGGATCGCGACTGGAACCAGTACGTGGTCATCGCCCACGGCAATCGGCTCCTCCACATCATCAACGGACGCGTCACCGTGGATGTCACCGATGAGCAGTTCACCCACGCCGCCAAGTCCGGAATCCTGGCCTTCCAGCTCCACGCCGGCCCCGCCATGACGGTGCAGTTCAAGGATGTGTTCCTCCGCCCGCTCAAGTAACCCGGCCGCCCGACACCCCCACGCACCTCCCGCCGCCTCAACACCCCGGCAACCCAACCCATGATGTCCCCCCGTCGCCCCCAGCTCCCGGTCCTCGTCACTCTCCTCGGCCTGCTGGCCGCCAGCCTCCCTCTCGAGGCCGCCCCCGCCCCCCGGGAACGGACGCTGATCCTGATCGCCGGACGACCCAGCCACGGCCCCCTCGACCATGAGTTCCGGGCCGGCTGCCTGCTGCTTCAAAAATGCCTCGCGGCCACCCCACACCTCCACGTCGAGGTCCACACCAACGGCTGGATCAACACCCCCAACGCCCTGGACAAAGCCGACGGCGTCCTCATCTACGCCGACGGCGGTGGCGGGCACCCTGCCATCCAGGCGGACCACCTTCAGATCCTCTCGGGTCTGGCCAGCCGGGGGGTTGGGCTCGGGTTCGCCCACTACGGCGTCGAATTTCCCAGCACCAACGGCGGCCCCCAGATGCTCGAGTGGACCGGCGGCTACTACGAGCACCTCTGGTCCGTGAACCCGATGTGGACGCCCAACTTCACCAACTTCCCCTACCACGCCGTCACCCGCGGCGTGCAGCCCTTTGCCGTCAATGATGAGTGGTACTTCAACATGCGCTGGCGCTCCAAGGACATGCGCTACGTCACCCCGATCCTCGTCGCCAAGCCCTCCGACCAGGTCCGCGGCGGCCCCTACGTCTACCCTCCCGGACCCTACGAGCACATCAAGGCCGCCAGCGGACGGGATGAAACCATGATGTGGATTTGCGATCACAACGGGGGCGGACGGGGGTTCGGATTCACCGGCGGACACCGCCACCTGAACTGGGGGAATGACAACTTCCGAAAGGTGGTTCTCAACGCCCTCCTCTGGATCACCCACGTCGATGTCCCCAAGGGGGGTGTCTCATCCTCAGTCACCGAGGAGGATCTGATGCAGAACCTGGACCCCAAACCGGGCCGCAAACCCCCGGTCACCCCGACCAAGCCCGCCACCCCGGCTGCCAAATAAACAGACGGCCACCTTGCTCCCCTCGGGTTCACGGACGATATTGACTCATGAACGTCGGAGTCCCGAAGGAGATCAAGGATCACGAATACCGGGTGGCACTCCTCCCCTCGGCGGCCTACCAACTCCTCCAGCGCGGCCACAAGGTCATGGTGCAGGCCGGGGCGGGCACCGGCGCCGGCTACCCCGACGAGGACTATCGCCAGGCTGGGGCCACGGTGGTCCAGTCCGCCCGCGAGGTCTTTGACGCGGCAGACCTCATCGTCAAGGTCAAGGAACCGCAGCCGTCCGAGATCCCGATGCTTCGCCCCGGGCAACTCCTCTTCACCTACCTCCATCTGGCCGCCAGCAAGCCGCTCACCGAGGCCCTCCTCGCCTCCGGAGTCACAGGCATCGCCTACGAGACCCTGGAGGTCAACCGCCGACTCCCGCTCCTCGAGCCCATGAGCGAGATCGCGGGCCGGATGTCGGTCCTCGTCGGCGGGTACTACCTCGCCAAGCACAACGGCGGAAGCGGCGTCCTCCTGGGCGGCGTCCCCGGGGTGCTCCCCGGCAAGGTGGTCGTCCTGGGAGGCGGCGTCTCCGGGATCAATGCCGCCCGGATGGCCATGGGGCTCGGGGCCGACGTCACCATCCTGGAGGTCGATGTCGAACGAATGCGGTTCCTGGACATCACCCTCCACACGGCCCACACCCTTTACTCCAGCCCCGCCCACCTGCTCGAACTGCTCCCCGCCGTCGACCTCCTCATCGGGGCGGTGCTGGTCCCGGGGGCCAAGGCCCCCAAGCTGGTCTCACGCGAGATGCTGCGGCGGATGCGCCCCGGAAGCCTGTTTGTCGACATCGCCATCGACCAGGGGGGATGCGCCGTCACCTCCCGCCCCACCACCCACCATGATCCCGTCTTCACCGAGGAGGGAGTCGTCCACTACTGCGTGGCCAACATGCCCGGCGCCTACGCCCGCACGGCCACCCAGGCGCTGGCCAACGTGACCTACCGCTACATCGAGCTCCTGGCCGACCTCGGGCTCCCCGAGGCCTGCCACAAACAGCCGGCTCTCCGCACCGGGATCAACGTGATGGCCGGGCACGTCACCCACCCCGCCGTCGCCGAGGCCCACGCCCTTCCGCTCGGGCCCCTGCCCGGAATCTGAAGCCACATGCCCCCGCCGCCCGCCGGGCCCCAGCCGCCGACCGCCATGGCCGACCACCCCCTCTACACCCGGCTCCTCTCGCTGGGGAACCCTTCCTCGGATGCCGCCTTGGACCGGTTCCTGGACTACGTCACCTCCAAGGAGCTCTCCCTCTACCCCGCACAGGAGAACGCCATCCTTGAGCTCTACGACCGCAAGAATGTCATCCTCAACACGCCCACCGGATCGGGCAAATCGCTCGTCGCCACCGCCCTCCACTTCCTGAGCACCGCCCAGGGCCGCCGCTCCGTCTACACCTGCCCGATCAAGGCGCTGGTGAATGAGAAGTTCCTCGCCCTCTGCCGGGAGTTCGGCCCCTCCAACGTCGGCATGGCCACCGGGGACGCCACCGTCAACCGGGAGGCCCCGATCCTCTGCTGCACCGCGGAGATCCTCGCAAACCTCGCCCTCCGCCATGGGGCCAACACGGGGTTCGGGGAGGTCATCATGGACGAGTTTCACTACTATTCGGATCGGGATCGCGGAGTCGCCTGGCAGGTGCCGCTTCTCACCATGTCCTCCTCCCGGTTCCTCCTCATGTCGGCCACGCTCGGGGAGACCGGCTTCTTCGCCACGGAGCTCACCCGGCTCACCGGCGCGGAGACCACCGTGGTGCAGTCCTCCGACCGCCCCGTCCCGCTGGCCTTCAGCTACTCGGAGCTCCCGCTCGGCGAAACCACCGAGTCGCTGGTGCGCGCAGACAAGGCTCCCGTTTACCTGGTCCACTTCACCCAGAACGACGCCGTCCAAAGCGCCCAAAACTTCATGAGCCTGAACTTCTCGACCCGCGAGGAGAAGGCCGCCCTGTCGGAGGCGCTCCGGGGAACCCGCTTCACCAGCCCCTTCGGCAAGGATCTCCAGCGCTTCCTGAAACACGGCGTCGGCGTCCACCACGCAGGGCTCCTCCCCAAGTACCGCATCCTCGTCGAACAACTCGCCCAGCAAGGGCTTCTCAAAATCATCTGCGGCACCGATACCCTCGGGGTCGGGGTCAATGTCCCGATCCGGACGGTCCTCTTCACCCAGCTCTGCAAGTTCGACGGTCAGAAAACCGGGGTCCTCACCGCACGCGATTTCCACCAGATCTCGGGCAGGGCAGGGCGTCGCGGCTTCGACACCCAGGGGTGGGTCGTCGCCCAGGCCCCCGAACATGTCATCGAGAACCTCAAGCTCGCCGAGAAGGCCGAGCGGGATGGAAAGAAGAACTTCGTCCGACGAAAACCCCCGGAGCATAACTTCGTTTCCTGGAACAAGGAGACCTTCGCCCGCCTGATCCAGGCCCCGCCCGAGCCGCTGGTCTCCCGGTTCCAGATGAACACCGGCATGCTCCTCAACGTCCTCAGCCGCGAAAACGAGGATGGATGCCGCGCCCTCCAGCGCCTCGTCCGCTCGTGCCACGACTCCGCCCGCGCCAAGGCCGGCCACCGGACCCGGGGATGGCAGCTCTTCCGCGCCCTCGTCGACCGCAGGATCGTCGAGTTCACCCCCGGTCCCTCCGGCCACGGCTCACACCTCCGCCTCAACCTCGACCTCCAGGAGGACTTCTCCCTGAACGAGGCCCTCTCCCTGTACCTCCTCGACACCCTCAAGCTCCTCGACCCCGCCGCCCCCGACCACCCGCTGGTGGTCCTCACCCTGGTTGAGTCGATCCTCGAGAACCCCGAGGTCATCCTCCGCCGCCAGCTCGACAAGGTGAAGACCGAGGCCATGGCCGAGATGAAACAGGATGGAGTGGCGTTCGAGGAGCGGATCGCGAAGCTCGAGGAACTCGAGTACCCCAAGCCGAACCGCGAGTTCATCTACAGCACCTTCAATGAGTTCGCCGCCCGGCACCCCTGGGTCGGCGAGGAGAACATCCGACCCAAGAGCATCGCCCGGGAGATGTACGAGCGGTTCCGGTCGTTCAACGACTACATCAAGGACTACGAGCTGAGCCGCGCCGAGGGAGTCCTCCTTCGCCACCTGACCAGCGTCTACCGGACCCTCAGCCAGACGGTTCCCGACACCGCCAAGACCGAGGCCCTCCGCGAGATGGAGGAATACTTCGCCACCCTGCTCCGGCAGGTCGACTCAAGCCTGCTTGAGGAATGGGAACGCCTCCAAAACCCCGACGCAGCCCCCACCCCCGAAGCGCCGGCCGGCCGCCCCCCCGCGGCAACCGCACCCAAGCCCCCGCCCCGGATCGATGTCACCCTCGATTCCCGTGAGTTCACGCGACGCCTCCGGCAGCGGATCTTCAGCCTCCTGAGCTCCCTCGCCTCGTTCGACCTCGACGGGGCGCTCGACTGGCTCGACCTCCCCGCCAACGCCCAGGGCGAACCCTGGACCGACCGTTCCCTGCGGAATGCCATCGAAGCCTACTACAAGGAACACTCCCGACTGGGTCTCGACCCGGAGGCCCGGAACCTCCGGCACACTTACGTGAAGCCCTCCGAGGATGGGCGCTCCTGGAGCGTCGACCAGGTGCTGGTCGATCCCGACGCCCTGAACGACTGGTCGGCCCTCTTCCGAGTCGACCTCGCCGCATCACGCGAGCTCCAACGCCCCCACCTCCAACTCCTCCGCCTCGGACCGATCGGCAACCTCAAGCCCCCCCCGCCCGCGGATCAGAGCCCCGTCGGGTGATCGATGAAGCTCCACGGCACCCGGTATCGCCGTGAGAGGTGGGCCGCAAGGCTCTTCACCCCGAAGGTCTCCGTGGCGTAATGCCCCCCGTAGAGCACGTTCACCCCCAACTCCTCCGCCAGCGCATAGGTCCAATGGGGCCCCTCCCCCGTAATGAAGGTGTCCACCCCCTCCCGCACCGCCTTGCGGACCTCGGCTCCCGCCCCGCCGGTCACGACCCCGATTCGGCGACACTTCATCGGCCCCCCGGGAAGCAGGATCGGAGCCCGGCCCAGCACCCGGGTCATCCGGGCCACCAGCTCCCCCCGGTCGATCGCCACCCCGACCCGCAGCCCGATGTCGCTCCCCTTCTCGCGAAAGAACGGCTTCCCCCCCCTCAGGCCCAACGCCCGACAAAGCCCTGCGTTGTTTCCAAGCTTCGGATGGAGATCCAATGGAAGGTGGGAGCTGTAAACCGCCAACCGCGACTCGACCAACGCCTGGATCAGCTCGTACTTCCGTCCGGTCCAGGGATGCGAGGGGGACCAGAAAAGCCCATGATGGACCAGGAGAAGATCGGCTCCAGCATCCATGGCAAGCCGCACCGTCGCGAGGCTCGCATCGACCGCTGCCGCAATCCGCGTCACCCCCCGCCCCCCGTTCCCAACCTGCAGCCCGTTCACCGCCCCCTCCCAATCCAGAATCTCCGAGGTCCGCAGGAGCCGGTCACAATACGCCGCGATCCCCTCAAGGCTCACACCGCCACGGCGTGGGACCATCCTGTGAGAGGAGGAGGAGGAGGCCGGGGAGTCTGCACGACGGGGGTTCATGGTTTTCATGTGGTTCGGGTCACACGAGAGATGGCATCATGCCGGACGGGGTCCCGGGGGCCGGTTCCCCGCCGGCCTATCGGGCCCGCCGAGGCCCCCCCGGGGAGACCAACGCCTCCAGGCGGTCGATCAGCGGAACCTGGGTCGGCTTGATACGGATCCGGGCTTCATCCAACCCGAAAAAGGCGGCACGGTCGATCTCGGGAAACTTGCGGATCCGGCCCGACTCGGGCGGCCACTCCAGCTTGAACTTCTTGCTCTTCACTACCCGGGCAACGTCCCAATCCCCCTCGAACCCCCACCCGTGGACAATCTTCCCCCCCTTCTGCCGGATCCACCCAAGCTCCAGAAAGGAATCGCACTCCACCTTCAGACCGACCTCCTCGTGGAACTCCCGGCGCGCCGTCTCCAGCAGGCTCTCCCCAGGCTCAACCTCCCCCTTCGGGAGCGTCCAGTACCCCTCGTCCTTGTGCTGAAAGAACGGGCCGCCAGGGTGGGCGAGGAAGACCTCTATCCGACCCTGGCGCCAGCGGAACATCAACAGCCCGGCGCTGATCCGTTCGGACACAACAAGCGGCGAATAGGGGCTTAGAACTTGTTCTTGCGATACGCCCCCAGGCCGGGTGCCTCGGGGTTCGTGTCAGGCCCGAAGTACCGGAGCACCACCAACGGCTCGACATCAGAGGTGTTCTCGAACGTCACCCCGGACTTCGCCGCCTCCTCGGTGCAAAAGACCTCGTCCTCGGTCAGCTCGTGGAACCGGATCAGCTTCGGGCAATCGAGGGCCAGACGGTTCATCCGGCCCTTCCCCTGGACCGTGATCAGCCCGTAGGCACCGTTGTCCCGGATGACACACCGGGCGCCGGGGTCAACCGTCAGCTCCTTCGCGGTAAAATACTGCTTCCCATTAATGTTCCCGTACACCACCCACCGGTCCACGTACCCCTCGCTCCGGGTGTCCCCCACCGGCACGGGCTCCAGGTAATGGTTGTCCTTGAAGTGGGCGTCGACATTCGCCTCCCAGTCGAGCTGGTCGACGATGAAATCGAGGTCCTTGTGCTTGCTCTTCGGCATGTCCTTCACGAGCAGCGCCCACGGCACCTCACGCCCTTCGACCAGGCTCTGGTACATCCCAAACACGTCGCTCCCCCACTGCGGCTCATACGTGCAGAGGCTCCCCGGTGCGTGCAGGATCCCGGGGCCAATCAGCCACCCGGACCCCGGCTTCAGTCGGTAGGCCCTCGAGAGATCGAGGATCCCGTTGTCGCCACGATTCCAGTTCTCGAGGCACTTGCGGACCTGCCCCTTCGTGGTTCCGGGCTCCAGCCCCATGAAGGTGTACGGGAAGTTGTTCCCGACGTTGTTGTGCTGCGGCGGGAAATAGTACGACTCCGGCTTCCCTTCCTGCCCCACCAACGCAGCCTGCTTCTGCGACTGATGCATGTGGTGGGGGATCGGTCCCATGTTGTCGAAAAACTTCGAGTACACCGGCCACTTCCCATACTTCGACCAGAGCCGCCCACCGATGAGCGTCGACCCACAGTCCTCAACCGCCTTCGCCAGGGTGAACCGCTGGTTCCCCACCACGCAGTAGCTGTACCCCTCGTCAGGAGTCCGGTTGTCGTTCGCCGCAGGCGTCGTCGAGGCGAACCAGCGCTCATCAATGCCCCCACGGTTCAGGCCGAAGGCATACAGGTCGTCGGGATGCAGCTTCAGCCGCTTCCCCGGCTGCAGGAAGGAGCGGGGAACCCAGCACGGGGCGAGGCGAAGCAGCCCTCCGGTCTCGGAAAGTGCGGCCTCAACCAGCTTGCGGGTGTTCTTGGTGACGGTTTTGAGCGATGTGACAGTGTTCATGCGTGTGGCACGTGTTGTGAAATCAATGCGATGGGGATAATCCCCAACCCCCCCCTCCCCCCGCAAATCATTTTGCAGGGGAACCAAACGGTTTCTTCCAGATCGGCACGACCCGCTTCATCTCATCAATCAAATATTGGCATGCCGCAAACCCCTCACCCCGATGCGGCGCCACCACCTCCACCCAAAGCGATGCCTCGTTGACCCGCACCGGGTCGGCCCGGTGCGGGTCAACGAGGCAT
>DMJJ01000033.1 GCA_003452185.1 Verrucomicrobiales bacterium
ACCGACCAGGTCGCCTTCTGGATCGACTCGTCGGGCGAGCCCCACGCGGCCCACGTGGAGTCGAATTTCAAGGTCACCCTTCCCGATGGCACCACCCTTCCCCTGAAGCTGAACGAGGAGCGCGGGGCCCGCGAGGTCGCGCTCTACACCCCGCGGCTCGGCTCGAGCACCCGGACCGCGGGCGGGCGCGAGCTGCTTCTGGCGAAGGAGGGGGATAGCCCCTGGCTCCCGCTGGCGGTCAACACCACCTACCGGCTCCGGGTCACGGAGGTCCGCGAGGCGGGGGACACCCCGCTCCGGAAGGACGGGCTGGTCTTGTCGTTTGGTCCCAAGCTGCCGGCCGCCGCCGGCCTGGCCGCCGGGGCTGTCATCACGATCAGCACCGGCACGACGCCGGAGCTCGGCGCACCGCGGACGGCGATTGGCGGCGGAAACATTCTCATCCGGGGCGGGGTGGTGCAGCAGTTCAGCATGCCGGCCTCCGGCGCCTACAAGTTCCGCTCCGTGGTCGAGCGGCATCCCAGGTCGGCGGTGGGGTACAACGCCACGGAGATTTTCCTGGTGGAGGTCGACGGGCGCCAGCCCGGGTTGTCGATCGGAATGACCCTCCACGAGCTTGGCCTCTACATGAAGGGGCTTGGATGCGAGGAGGCGATGAACTTCGACGGTGGGGGGTCGTCGACCCTTTGGTTTGATGGACGGGTGGTCAACAGCCCTTGCAACGGCGGGGAGCGCGACATCGGCAACGGGCTGGTGGTGGTGCGCAAGCCGGCGGCCCAGGCGGCGCAGTAGCCGCGGCTCGAGCGCCCGGACGGGCTGTCAGCCCACGTGGGCGGTCATGCTTCCCCCATCGGTGCGGCGACGGAGAGTCGCCGGGGGTCGATCCGGAAGCGGGCCGGGAGGTGGCCGACGTTGTCCCCATCGAGCTCGAACGGCATCGGGACGGGGCAGCTGACTGTGAGCTCCCTCGCCTGCCAGACCGTGGCCCCCGAGAACCGGTGAAGCCGGCTGGTGGCGATTCCTGCGAGCACCCGCACCAGGGTGAGCAGGCGGGCCTTGGGGAAGACGGCCACCTGCAGCCTGCCGTCGTCGAGGCGCCCTCCTGGAAACGCCGTGAACCGTCCGCCGTAGTAGCGCCCGTTCCCGAGGAGGACCAGCTCCCCCTCGGCCGACCGGCCCTCCTCCGAGACCGCCTTGAGCGGTGGGAGCGGGTGGCGCAGGGCGGAGATTCCCGCAAGGAGGTAGGCCGCCGCCCCGTAGCGTTTCTTCAGCCGCCACTCCACCCGTTCGATCGCCCGGGCATCGAGCCCCGCGCCGGCAAGCTGGGCGAACCATCGAACCTCCGGGCCGGAGGTGCCGCTGAAGTCCACGCATGGAAGGTCGATCCTGCGGGTGGGGCCGGAAGTGGCGATTTCGAGCGCACGTGAAAGGCTCGAGGGGATCCCGAGCTCCTTGGCGAAGACGTTCACCGTCCCGAGGGGGAGCACGCCGAGCCGGGCCTGGTCGCATCCTCCCGGGGCGTCGGCCATCCCGCAGACCACCTCGTTGACCGTCCCATCCCCGCCGGCCGCGATCACCGTGGTGAACCCTTCCTGCACCGCCTCGCGGGCGAGTCGCCGCGCGGCCCCGGGGGCATCCGTGGGGCGGAGGGCGATTCGCCCCGCAAGGGTCGCGAGCTTGCGCCGGAACCCCAGGGCCTTGTCCCCCCGCGCCGTAGGGTTAAAGATGATGCACGCGGTGCTCAGAGCCGGCTGGCCAGGGCACGCCGGCTGTCGGCGAGCACCTGTTCGTGGAGGGAGTTGCCGTGGGAGTCCATGGTGACGACCGCCGGGAACCGTTCCACCTCCAGCTCCCAGATCGCCTCCGGCGCCCCGAACTTCTCCATGAGGTACACGTTTCGCACGCGCTTGATGCACTCTGCGAGGACCTGGGCCGCCCCCCCCACGGCGTGCAGGTAGACGCAGCCATGCTCGCGGCAGGCCTCCAGGGTGCGGGATTCCATCCCGCCCTTGCCCACGACGCCCCGGATGCCGAAATCACGGATGATCTGCCACTGGTAGGGTTCCTCGCGAATCGACGTGGTGGGCCCCGCCGCGGTGACCTTCCATTCCCCGGCGCCATCCTTCACCACCACGGGGCCGCAGTGATAAAGAATCCCGTCGCGGAGGTTGACCCCCGGGGGGAGCGCCCCTCCCTCGTGCAGGTACTTGTGGACCGCATCCCGGCCGGTGAAGAAGATGCCGGTGATCTCGACGGCATCTCCCACCTTGAGGGCGCGGATTTTCTCTTCGGTGAAGGGGGTTGTGAGCTGGATCATAACGTGAGGGTGAAAGGGGGCGCCAATTGCGCGCATCAGTAGAGCCACCCGGCGATCGCACCGTTCGCGTCGAGGGTCGTTCCCTGGCGCCGGAAAGCCCAGCACATGTAGCTGACGCTGACGAAATAGGAGGCCGGGACACGGTTGGCGGCGCAGATCTTCACCCCGAGAAGGGTTGTCTTGCCCCCAAAACCCATCGGGCCGATGCCAAGCTCGTTGGCGGTCGCCAGGATCTCCTGCTCCATCGAGTCGAGCTCCTGAACGGGGTTCCGATCGTCGAGTTTCCGGAGGAACTGGGTCTTTGAGAATTCGTACCCCGTCGCCCTGTCGCCGCCGATGCAAACCCCGAGAACCCCGGGGCCGCACCCCTTGCCCTGGGCCTGGAGCACGGCGTCGAGAATGACAGCCCTGCATCCCTTGAGGTCCCGGTTGGCGTGAAGCTTTTCATCCGGCAGGGAGTATTGGGCCCCGACGTTCTCGCATCCCCCTCCCTTGAGAATCAGCCGAACCTGCACCTCGGGGGAGCGGTGCTGGTGGAAGTGGACCATCGGCGCCCCAGGGCCGAGGTTGGTTCCGTCGTTCTTGCCGGTGAGGGAGTTCACGGAGTTCTGGCGGAGGAACCCCTTCTGCGTGGCGAGCTTCACCGCGTCGCGGGCGGTCTCCTCGAACCTCACCTGGTCGAACCCGATCGGGCAGTCGACATAGAAGATCACGCTCCCGGTGTCCTGGCAGATCGGCTGGCTCTTGGCCTTGGCCATCGCGATGTTGCGTTCGATCAGCTTCAGGGCCGACTCGGCGATGGTCCCCTTTTTCTCCTGCTCCAGGGAGCGGAGAATCCCCCGTTGGACATCGTCCGGGATTTCGGCGGAGGTTCGACGGATCAGTTCGAGCAGCGACTCAGGCAATGCGTTCATGACAGCGGGGGGATCCTACCATGCCGGGCAAGAACTGGAAGGATTACCGGGAGTGTCGCCCTCGACGGGACCCCGGGAATGGAGTCTTCCCTGCGCCGGAGCGGCTGGCTAGCCTCCTGCTCATGACCACCGTCCGTCGCTTCGCATCGCTCTGGCTGGCTCTGCTGGGAGTCCCCGCGGCC
>DMJJ01000230.1:0-187 GCA_003452185.1 Verrucomicrobiales bacterium
GAAAAGGGGCTCGGGTTCTCCCCCGACGCCCCGAAGCCCGTCCTGCTCCGGCGGCTCCACCTCGATCTGCTCGGGCTGCCCCCCTCCCCCGACGACACCGCCCGGTTCGTGGCGGACGCCGCCCCAGACGCCTATGAGCGGGAGGTCGACCGGCTTCTCTCGCTGCCGCAATACGGCGAGCGCTGGG
>DMJJ01000230.1:439-744 GCA_003452185.1 Verrucomicrobiales bacterium
CCGCAATACGGCGAGCGCTGGGGTCGGCACTGGCTCGACGCCGCGGGCTACGCCGACAGCGACGGCTACACCACGGACGACACCCCCCGCGACTACGCCTACAAGTATCGCGACTACGTGATCCGGGCCCACAACACGGACAAGCCCTTCGACCGGTTCATCCTGGAGCAGCTCGCCGGGGATGAGCTCGTTCCCCGTCCCCACCGAAACCTCCCCCCCGAGCAACTCGACCTCCTGGTGGCCACCGGCTACCTTCGGATGGGGGCCGACGGCACCGCCGGGGCGCCGGACCAGGATGCCGCCCG
>DMJJ01000230.1:1079-3587 GCA_003452185.1 Verrucomicrobiales bacterium
GCCCAGTGCCATGATCACCGCTACGACCCGATCCCCCACACCGACTACCACCGGCTCCGGGCGGTGTTCGAGCCGGCCTACGATTGGAAGCGATGGCACCCGCCAGGCGAGCGTCTCCTGAGCCTGTACACCGACGCTGACCGGGCGAAGTCGGCCGAGGTCGAAGCCGAGGCATCGAAGCTTGGGGCGGAGCGGGCCGACAAGGAGGGGCGGTTCATCGCCGAGGCCCTCACCCAGCAGCTGGAAAAGTTTGACGCCGGGCTGCGTCCCAGGCTCCGGGCCGCATTCGAGACCCCGGAAGGGAAGCGCACCCCCGAGCAGCAGGCGCTCCTGAAGGAGAACCCGAGCGTCAACATCAGCGGTGGAACCCTCTACCAGTACAACCAGAAGGCGGCCGATGAGCTCAAGGGGCTCGACGCCAGGATTGCCGAGACCCGCGCCCGCAAGCCGCAGGAGGACTTCGTCAGCCTCCTGACCGAGGACCCGGGCAACGCTCCCATCACCTACCGCTTCCACCGGGGCGATCCCCACCAGCCGAAGGAGCCGGTGAAGCCGGGCGGCCTCTCGGTGCTTGAGCCCTCGGGCCGCGCCGTGGAATTTCCCGAGAAGGACCCCTCGCTCCCGACCACCGGACGGCGCCTGGCGTTTGCCCGCTGGGTGGCCAGCACCAACAACCCGCTCTTCGCCCGGGTGATCGTGAATCGTGTCTGGATGGAACACTTCGGCCGGGGGCTGGTGCGGACGCCGGGGGATTTTGGCGCGATGGGGGAGAAGCCGACCCACCCCGAGCTCCTGGACTGGCTTGCGACGGAGTTCGCCCGCGGGGGATGGAGCCTCAAGAAGCTCCATCGACTGATCCTCACCTCCACGGCTTACCGGCAGTCCTCGGCCCGCGTCACCAACGACGGCCGCCACCCCGGACGGATGCTCGCGGGAGAGCGGGTCGATCCCGAGGATCGCCTCTACTGGAGGAAGCCGGTGATCCGGCTCGATGCGGAGGCAATCCGCGACTCGATCCTCGCGGTAAGCGGGGCGATGAACCCGAAGATGTTCGGCCCCCCGGTGCCGGTCCGCACGGATGTCACCGGGCAGGTGGTCGTGGGTGTCGACAAGACCGAAGGGGACAACAAGATGCCGGTCGATGTCCCGCTGAACGGGGAGGAACATCGTCGCAGCGTGTACATCCAGGTGCGCCGAAGCCGTCCCCTGGCAATGCTCAACGCATTCGACGCCCCGGTGATGGAGGTCAACTGCGAGCGGCGTCAAAGCTCGACCGCCGCCCCCCAGGCGCTGATGCTCATGAACAGCGGCTTCATCCTCGACCAGTCGGAACGGTTCGCCAACCGCCTGATGAAGGGGGAGCCCGCCGACCCCGCGGCCCGGGTGGCCCGGGCCTGGCAGATTGCCTTTTCCCGCCCCCCGACGCGAGGGGAGTCGGCCATGGCGCTGGAGTTCCTGCAGGCGCAGGAGACCGAGCTGCGCAAGCTCCCCGTGCCGCCTCCGGAGACGAAGCCCCCGGCACGGCCCGAGCCCGCGGTCCAGGCCTTGAGGAGCCTCTGCCAGGTGCTCCTCGGGTCGAACGAAATGCTTTATGTCGACTGATCCCCTTGATCCCCGTGCGGGCCTGATCTCGCGCCGGCGGTTCCTCCAGCGACACGCGATGGGGGTGGGCGGGGTTGCCCTGGCCTCCCTGCTTGCGGAGGAACAGCTCCTGCGGGGCAACCCCGCCTCGGTGCCGCGCACGCCGCGGAGCCTCGACCTGAAGCCGCGCCCCTCCCACTTTGCCCCGCGGGCCCGGGCCATGATCTCCCTCTTCATGCATGGGGGGCCGAGCCACGTCGACCTCTTCGACCCGAAGCCGGAGCTGACGCGCCGGAGCGGCCAGGACTACTCGGGAGAGGTGACCTTCAGCTTCGTGAACCGCGCGAGCAAGAAGCTCATGGGCTCCCCGTGGAAGTTCCGCCGCCAGGGGCAGAGCGGCCTGGAGGTCAGCGAGCTGCTCCCCCATTTCTCGGAGATCGCCGACGAGGTCTGCGTCCTGCGGTCGATGCATACCGACATCAACGGGCACGAGCCGTCGATCTGGTACATGCACACGGGGAAGGCCCAGCCCGGGCGACCCCACCTCGCCTCCTGGCTCACGTACGGGCTCGGGTCCGAGAACCGGAACCTCCCGGCCTACGTTGTCCTGACCGACCCGGGGGGGCACCCCGTCGACGGGGTGCGCAACTGGTCGAACGGGTGGATGCCCCCGCTCTTCCAGGGAACGGTCGTCCGCCCGACCGAGCCCCGCATCCTGAACCTCGACCCCCCGCCCCACCTCAAGGGGGAGCTCCAGCGACAGAATCTCAACCTTCTCTCCCGACTCAACCAGGAGCATCTGGCCCGGCACCCGGGGGAGGCCGACCTGGAGGCCCGGATTGCAAGCTACGAGCTCGCGGCAGCCATGCAGACCACGGCGCGGGAGGCGCTCGATCTTTCCGGGGAAACCGAGGCGACCCGCCGGCT
>DMJJ01000230.1:3929-6630 GCA_003452185.1 Verrucomicrobiales bacterium
GGCGTGCGCTTCGTGCAGATCTTCGTCAACGGGCAGATCTGGGACCACCACGAGAGCATCGGCAAGGCCCTCCCCGACTGCTGCCGCAAGACCGACCAGCCAAGCGCGGCGCTGGTCAAGGACCTCAAGTCCCGCGGGCTGCTCGACACAACGCTCGTCCACTGGGGCGGCGAGATCGGCCGACTTCCGGTCACGGAAAACCATGGCGCGGCCGAGAAGGCGGGGCGCGACCACAACGGTCAGGGGTTCACCCTCTGGCTGGCCGGGGGCGGGGTTCGCGGGGGAATGACGTACGGGGAAACGGATGAGTTCGGGCACCGCGCGGCCGTGAACCCGGTCAGCCCGGGCGACTACCACGCCACCCTGCTGCACCTGTTCGGTCTCGATCCCCAACGGCTGGTCTACCACCACAACGGCCTCGAGCAGCACCTGACCGACGGCCCGTCGGCCCGCGTCCTCCACGAGATCCTGAAGGGGACTACTTGAAGCTCTCCTCAAGGCTCTTGAGCCTGGGGTAAACCGGGGAGCCGGGCTTGATCCGCTGTCGGAGGTCGCTGTAGATCCGCCGGGCCTCGGCCGGATCGTTCACCGCCACGAGGAGCATGTAGTCGATCTCGATCCACGCGAGACGGGGATCCTTCAGAAACGCCGTCCCCTTGTACTGCGCGAGAAAGTTGCGAAGCCCCAGGGCCCCTTTTTTGTGCGCCTCGTCGCAGACTGTCTCCAGCTCCCGGTCCATCCCGGGAAGCGAGGTCGGGCTGATCTTCGCCCTCGAATCCTCGACCGCCGCCTGCTCCTTCTGGTCGGAGTACTGCTTCCAGACATCAAACCCCTTCCAGGCCGCGAAGGCGAGCGAGAGGGTCAGGATGATCTGGATGAGGACCTTCATGCCTCCTTGACCCGCTGGATCCGGGCACCGAGGGCGCGCAGCTTGTCATCGATCCGCTCGTAGCCGCGATCGATGTGGTACACCCGGTTGACCTGGGTGGAACCGCGGGCCGCCATCCCGGCGATGACCAGGGCCGCGCTGGCGCGCAGGTCGCTGGCCATGATCGGCGCGCCGCTCAGGGGGCGCCCCCCCTTGACGATGGCGCTCGGGCCTTCGATGGAGATCTCGGCCCCCAGGCGGGCAAGCTCGCTCACGTGCATGAACCGGGACTCGAACACCCGCTCCGTGATGATGCTCAGGCCGGGGGTCAGGGTCATGAGGACCATCATCTGGGCCTGGACGTCGGTCGGGAACCCCGCGTAGGGAAGCGTCGTGATGTCGACCGGGTTCAGGCGCGGGCCGCGGCTCACCACAAGGGTCCGGCCCCGGCGGTCGATCTTCACCCCGGACTCCCGGAGCTTGTCGAGGACGGCCGAGAGATGGTCAGGCCGCGACCCGAGGATGGTGATCTCGCCGTTGGTCGCCGCGGCGGCGATGGCAAACGTGGCCGCCTCGATCCGGTCGGGAATCACCTCGTGCTCCGTGCCGTGCAGGGCATCCACCCCCTGGACCTGAATGGTCGGGCTTCCGGCGCCGGAAATCTTCGCCCCCATGCTGATGAGGAAGTTGGCAAGGTCCACGACCTCCGGCTCGCAGGCCGCGCTCTCGATCACCGTAACCCCCTCGGCAAGGGTCGCAGCCATCATCAGATTCGCCGTCCCGAGAACCGTCGGGCCCGAGCGCCCGCCCAGGAAAATATCAGCACCCACCAACCGCGGTGCCTTTGCGAGGACATACCCTCCCTCAACCTTGAGTTTGGCCCCCAGCGCGGCAAGCCCCTTCAGGTGGAGGTCAACGGGCCGCGAACCGATGACGCAGCCCCCGGGCAACGAGACCTTGGCCTGATGGAGGCGCGCCAGCAGCGGCCCGAGGATGCAGATCGAGCCGCGCATCTTGCGGATCAGGTCGTAGTCGCCCGTCCCCTTGAGCTTCGCGGCCTGGATCTCCAGGGTCCCCGCCTCGAACTTCACCTCCGCCCCAAGGGAGGCAAGGATCTGCCCCATGAAACGGACGTCGCTCAGGTCGGGCACGTTCCGGATGATGCACCGCTCCTCGGTCAGGAGGGCTCCAGCCATGATCGGCAGGACGGCGTTCTTGGCGCCGCTGATCTGCACTTCGCCTTCGAGGGGAATTCCACCCTTGATAAGTAAACTATCCATGTTGAGTCAAATCCGAGATCTGCGCAGCCCCGTCACGACCGGCTACAAGCACCCGCGCGCGCGCACTGTAGTCGTCGTGGACCGCGGCGACAACCCAGTTTTGCGACTCCAGCAGCGACCGGACCCCCGGGGCCTGGTCGTCGCCCAGCTCGACGAGCAAACGCCCCCCGTCGCGGAGGACCGGCGGAACCTCAGACGCGAGCCGGCGGTAAAAGGTTAAGCCGTCCGCCCCCCCGTCCAAGGCCAGCCGGGGGTCGTGGTCCCGGACCTCGGGCTGAAGCCCCCCAAGCTCAGACGTTGGGATGTACGGGGGATTCGAAACCACCGCGTCAAAGTCGAGCCCGCCAGGAACCCCCTGCATCCCATCCCCCTCGTGAAACAGAAGCCGGGACTCGACGCCGTGCCGCGCGGCGTTCTGTCGCGCCCGGGCCAGGGCGGCCGGGGAGAGATCCACAGCATGAACCTCGGCGGCCGGGAACTGCGTGGCCAGGTAGATCGCCAGGCATCCGCTCCCGGTCCCGTAGTCCAGGAGCCGAAGCCCCTGCCCCCCCTC
>DMJJ01000468.1 GCA_003452185.1 Verrucomicrobiales bacterium
ACGGGGTTGTTCGTCAGGTGGTAGTCCAGCTCCTCGGCCCCGGTGTAATAGACCTCGTTCGACGGCGTCCCATCGAAGTCCGCCTTCTTCCGGAACAGGTCCAGGGGATCGCGCGAGGCACGGTAGGCCGCGTAGAACTTCCGCCCCATCTTCCGGGCGCGGTAGAGCTGTCGCAGCTTCGTGATGATCACCGTCCAGCTGAAGAGCGACACCACCAGCAGGCAGCAGATCGTGATCTTGCCCTCCGTCGTCGCCTTCTCAAAGGCAAACTGCAGGGCTCCGGACGCAAGCAAAGGCTGGAAAAGCATCATGGCTGTTCAAATGAATGTGGGATGTGGAGATGAACCGAAGCACCCGTCCCCCCCCGGGCCCAACACGGCGTCGGGATCCAGGGCTCAACGCGGATCCTCGCCGCGAAGGCCGTGACCCCTGGGCCGTTCAAGGTCATCGCCCCGACAACCGTCGCGGGGAAGCATGACATCGGTCGCGGGGGCGACTGGGCTATGCAGGACAGAGAGTTCATCGTTTTGGACGGTGATACTCTGCTGGCGGCTCCGGCTTGGGGAAAGCCCGCAGCTGTTAAATGACGGAAACGGGCCGGTGGCAGGATGGCACCCTCGCGGCGCAAATGTCCGCAATGTGGCAGTGGACCGCGCAGTGTGACGGCCAGGCAACGGCGGGACGCGAGGTTTTCGCCCTCTCACGCGCCGCGACGCGTCAGGACCAGGGAAACCGCGGGTCTCCGAGCGTTACGATGGAAGGGTTCCGAAGGTCGGCCTTGTTATACGCGAGCGGCTCCCCCTGAAGATCGAACACTCCGCCCCCAGCCTCCTCAACGATGCATTGAGCGGCCCCGGTGTCCCATTCCATGGTGGGAATGTCCCGCAGGTAGAGGTCCGCCGCCCCCTCCGCCACGAGGCAGAACTTGAGGGAGCTTCCCATGCTCGAGAGCGAGGCCGTGGGAAACCGAGCGAGGAGGTCCGAAACCTGTGGGCCGGCATGGTCCCGGCTGGCGACGATCGTCAGCCGGGCAGAGTCGGGCCGGCGGGTGTGAATGGACTCGGGTAATCCCCCCGCCCGCTCCCGGAAGGCCCCCCTTCCCCGCGCGGCAAAATGGGTGATCCCCAGGACCGGGGAGTGCACCACCCCCAGCACCGGCCTCCCCTCACGCACGAGGGCGATGTTCACGGTGAACTCTCCAGACTGCTTGAGGAATTCCTTCGTCCCATCGAGAGGATCGACGAGCCAGAACTCAACCCAGCCGCGCCTCACCAGTGGATCCAGCGATTCGGACTCCTCCGAGAGGACCGGGATGCCGGGGGTCAGCGCGGCGAGACGCGAGGAGATCAGCCGGTGCGAGGCAAGGTCGGCCTCGGTCAGCGGGGAGGAATCGGCCTTGGCCACCGACCCGACCCGCCCGTAGTGCCGAAGGATCTCCCTCCCGGCCTCGGCGGCGATCTCTCGAATCCGGTCGAGTGGCATCGGCTCAGGCGCCGCGAATGGCCGCCGTCAACCGGGCCACCAGCTCGGTGATCGGGACGCGCTCCTGCTTCATCGAGTCGCGATGCCGGAGGGTGACGGTCTCCTTGAGGTCAGGGGTCTCCCCGAGGGTATCAAAGTCGATCGTGACCCCGAACGGGGTCCCGGCCTCGTCCTGGCGCCGGTAGCGACGTCCGATGGCTCCGGCGTCGTCGTAGAACACGCTCATGTGGGGGCGGAGCAGATCCCGAACCTCGCCTGCCTTGCGGACCAGCTCCGGCTTGTTCTTGAGGAGGGGGAAGACTCCGACCTTGATGGGGGCGACCCGGGGATGGAACCGCATGACAACGCGGGTCTCCTTCTTTCCCTTGTCGTCCGTGACCTCCTCCTCGTGAAAGGCGTGGCAGATGAGGGCCAGGATGAGCCGGTCGGCCCCGGCCGAGGGCTCGATCACGTGGGGGATGTAGACCCCGCGGGCCAGCTTGTCGACGAAGGCCTTGGCCTCCGCGGCGGCCTGCGGTCCCGCCTCGGCCTCGGCAACCCCCTTCTTGCGGAGCGCCTGAAGGCGGGCCTCCGTGGTGCGACGCAGCAGGTCCTGCCGCTTCGCCTCCTCCAGACGGCCCCAGGCGTTCTTCAACTCCTCCTCGAACACCTCCATCGACTTGCCGGAATGCTTCTGGTGCTGCGAGAGGTCGAAGTCGCCCCGGGCCGCGATGCCCTCGAGCTCCTGGGTCCCGAACGGGAACTTGAACAGGATGTCGACGGTGGCCCGGGCGTAGTGGGCCAGCTCCTCGGGCTTCTGCCAGTACTCCTCGAGCGAGGTGCGGGGGAGGCCGATGTCCTCGTAGAATTGAACCCGTTGCTCGACCCAGTATTTGTGCCACACCTCCCACCCCCAGTCGGAGGCGGGGGACCCTTTCCAACCCCCGGCGGCGGCCTGCGCCACCCCCCCGGCGAGGACCTCGACGGCCTCGTCCGGGCGGATGAAAAACTCGAGCTCCATCTGCTCAAACTCCCGCGATCGGAAGGTGAAGTTCCGGGGGGTCACCTCATTGCGGAAAGCCTTCCCGATCTGCCCGATCCCGAAGGGGACCGATTGGCGGGAGGTCTCGAGCACGTTCTTGAACTGGGCGAAGATCGCCTGAGCGGTCTCCGGACGCAGATAAGCAATGTTGTCCTCGTCGGCCACCGGGCCCACGTAGGTCTTGAGCATCAGGTTGAACGGGCGGGCCTCGGTGAGGAGCGACCCGTTTTCGGGGTTGTATCGGGTTGAGCCCTCGACCTTCTCGGTCCGCTCCCCCTGGAGCTCCACCTGAGCCAGTCCGCGCCCGGCGTAGAACTGCGTGGCAGTGCGCCGCGCGCTCTCGGGCGGCTTCCCCGGGGGCAGGAGCACCGAGTACGGCTCGGCCACCTGCTTCCCGGTCGAGGGGTCCGATGCCCCGGAGTAATGGTAGGCGATGCCCGACTGCGGCTCGATCTGGTCGGCCCGGAAGCGACGCTTTGTCAGGAGGCAGTCGCACATCGGGTCGCTGAACGTGTCGACGTGGCCCGAGGCGCGCCAGATCTGCGGGTGCATGATAATCGTGGCGTCGAGGCCGACGACATCCTCCCGGGCCCGCATCATGGCGTTCCACCAGAGCTCCTTCACATTCCGCTTCAGCTCGGAGCCGAGCGGACCGTAGTCCCAAAACCCCTGGATCCCGCCGTAAATCTCGGACGATTGGAACACAAACCCGCGCCGCTTGCACAGCGACACGATCTTTTCCATCAGCTCATTGGTCTTGGGCTCGGCCATAAGGGGCCAATAGTTCTGGAATCCACCCCATGAGTCAAGGCACCGGGAGGCCGCCCGGCGGGGTTGCCACGAGAGAGCGCATAGACCGCGATAGAGGGACAGGCTTGGTTTGCCGCAATAGAACACAAGGAACGCAAAAGAGGGGACGAGAGGGGGTTCGGGATGGGCGCAAGGTGCAGCACCGCCACCCGGAGAGTTCTCTATGCGAAAGGAGATGGTCCCTCCTTTTACGTTCCTTGTGTTCTATTGCGGCACCCCAGTCCGACCCCTTTTTGCGTTCTCTGCGCTCTCTTGCGGCGCTTTCTTCAGGAGTCGGTATCTACTCCCAGGTCTTCGTGGAGCAGTTGTA
>DMJJ01000119.1 GCA_003452185.1 Verrucomicrobiales bacterium
GATGCTCGCGCTTCCCCATGGGGCTGCGGAGATGGGGCCGATCCCCTGGGCTCCGCCCGTCGTGACGAGCGGGTGCCTCGGGAGGAACGGGGCCAGATGCCCCGCGACACAGATCGGCCCGACGCCCGGTCCGCCGCCGCCGTGCGGGATGCAGAACGTCTTGTGGAGGTTCAGGTGGCAGACATCGGCTCCGATGTCGCCCGGCCGGCAGAGCCCGACCTGCGCGTTCATGTTCGCGCCGTCCATGTACACCTGGCCCCCGTGGGAGTGAATCACCTGGCAGATCTCTCCGATGGTCTCCTCGAACACCCCGTGCGTGGAGGGGTAGGTGACCATGAGCGCGGAGAGCTGGGCAGAGTGCTGGGCCGCCTTGGCCTTCAGGTCCCCGACGTCGATGTTCCCCAGGGCGTCGCAGGCCACGGCCACGACCTTCATCCCGGCCATGACCGCACTGGCCGGATTCGTCCCGTGGGCGGAGGTCGGGATGAGGCAGATGTTCCTCGCTCCCTGGCCCCGGCTTTCGTGGTAGCGCCGGATGACGAGCAATCCCGCGTATTCCCCCTGCGAGCCGGCGTTCGGCTGGAGGGAGGTGGCCTTGAATCCCGTGATCTCGGAAAGCCAGGTCTCAAGCTGCTGGAACAGGTGCTGGTAGCCCGCGGCCTGGTGGGCCGGGGCGAACGGATGGAGGCGGCCGAACTCGGGCCACGTGACCGGCAACATCTCCGCCGTCGCGTTCAGCTTCATGGTGCAGGAGCCGAGCGGGATCATCGAGGTGGTCAGGGAGAGATCCCGCGACTCAAGGCGCCGGATGTAGCGCAGCATCTCGGTTTCCGAATGGTACCGGTTAAAGACCGGGTGCGTCAGGAAGGGGGAGGTGCGGTTCAGAGAGGCATCCCAGGAGGGAGCGGGGTCGGCGGCCAACTCCCCAAGGGTGAATGGAAGGGGGCGGCCCTGGTTGAACACCCGCAGCAGGAGCTCAAGGTCCTCGACCGAAACCGCCTCATCGAGGGTGATCCCCACCGACTGCGCGTCGAACACCCGGACGTTCACGCGATGGGCCTCCATGTCCTGGACCAGATCCCGGGCGGTGCGTCCTGCGACCCGCACATGGAGGGTGTCAAAATGGGTCTCGTTCAGCACCTCATGCCCCAGGTGCTGGAGCCCCCGGGAGAGGGCGGAGGTCATCCGGTGAACCCGCTGCGAGATGCGTGTCAGGCCCTCCCGCCCGTGATACACGGCGTACATGGAGGCGATCACGGCAAGGAGGACCTGCGCGGTGCAGATGTTGCTCGTCGCCTTCTCCCGGCGAATGTGCTGCTCCCGGGTCTGCAGGGTGAGACGGAGCGCCGCCTTGCCCCGGGCATCCTTGGACACCCCGACGAGACGCCCGGGCATATGCCGCTTGAAGGCATCGCGTGTCGCGAAATACGCGGCGTGCGGCCCCCCGTAACCGAGGGGGACGCCGAACCGTTGGGTGCTTCCCACGGCGACATCGGCCCCAAACTCGCCGGGGGGCTTGAGAAGGGTGAGGCTGAGGGGGTCGGCCGCGACGATGACCATCGCGCCGGCCAGGTGGGCCTTCGCGGCAAAGGCCGCGAAATCGTGCACCGTGCCGTCGGTGGCCGGGTACTGCACCAGGACGGCGAAAACCCGGGTCGAGAAGTCGAACGTGTGGTGGGATCCGGTCACGACGGCGACCCCGAGGGCGTCGGCCCGGGTGCGCAACACCTCGATCGTCTGGGGATGGCAGGTCTCCGAGACGAAGATCGATTGCCCTTCCCCCCCGCCCTTGATGGCGTGGCACATCGCCATGGCCTCGGCCGCAGCGGTTCCCTCGTCGAGGAGGGATGCGTTCGCGATCTCCAGTCCGGTGAGGTCAGTCACCAGGGTTTGGAAGTTCAGAAGCGCCTCCAGGCGCCCTTGGGCGATCTCCGCCTGATAGGGGGTGTATTGGGTGTACCAGCCGGGGTTCTCGAGGATGTTCCGCTGGATGACCCCCGGGGTGATGCAGTCGTGGTAACCAAGCCCGATGAAGGAGCGGAAGGTCTGGTTCTGTGCCGCAATCCCCCGAAGCTCGGCCAGAAGGCCGTGTTCACTGCGGGAGGCGGGAAGGTTCAGCGGGGTGCGAAGCCGGATCGATGCCGGCACCGCCTCATCGATCAGGGCATCGAGGGAACCAAACCCACAGACACCGAGCATCTGCCGCACCTCCTCGGGACCGGGGCCAATGTGCCGGTGGAGGAACCGGTCTGACCAGGCAAACGGATGCGGGGTGGGAGTGGCGACGTCGGTCGAGATGGAGGTGAGCTTCATGTCAAAAGTCAGGTCGAAAAGTTAAGCCCCGACCCCTGCAAGGCAAGGAAGGAGTTCCGGAATTCGAGCCGTTCATGCGGGTGGTGTCCGCAGCTAATCCTCTTTGCCTTTGGTTTGTGCAACTGTTTGGGTTCCTGGTGTGTGTTTTCCCGTATCCCGCGGTTTCCGTGCGGCGTCTCGACAAAGAACCATGAAACAGCCTTGGCCCCCGCTGCTCCTGATCGTCGCACTCCTGTTGATCGGCCTCCCGGGGAACGGGGTTGCGCGCGTGGTCTGGAACGAGGTTTTCTACCACGCCCCGGGCGACCTGGAGGACCTGCAGTATGTTGAGCTGGTGAATGATGGGGGAACCCCGGTGGATCTCTCCGGCTGGCGGCTGACCCGCGGGGTGGAGTTCCTCTTTCCAGCGGGAACTCGCGTGGGACCGCACCAGTTTGTGGTGGTCTGCAAGAGCGAGGCGCGGTTTCACCAGTTCTTCCAAGCCCCGGTGGCGGGGGAGTTTTCCGGCACCCTGAAGCATCGTGGAGAGCGGATCGACCTTCTGAACGCCTCCGGCGGCGTGGAGGATCGCCTCAAGTTCACCGACCAGCCGCCGTGGCCGGTCGGGGCCGGAGGGTTCTCGGGCTCCATGGAACGGATTTCCCCCGGGGCAGCCACCGAGCTCCCCGAGAACTGGGCGACCTCGATGTTGTCGGGGGACCCTGATCGTCCCTCCGGCACGCCCGGGGCGACGAATTCGGTCTACTCCGGGACCCTGCCTCCCGTGATCTCGTCGGTCCGGTTGGGAGCCACGGATCTCACCCCATCCGATCCCCTCGAGGTCCGTGCCCGCGTGACCGATGTCGGCGGGGTTGCCGGGGTCTCGGTTCGCTACCGCCTGATGTCAGCCGGACAGGAAGGGCCGGAGCTCACCGTGCCGATGACCTCGCGGGGTGGGGCTGAGTACGTGGCGACCATTCCCCCGTCGGGGGGTGTGGGGGTTCTTCGTGTGAGGGTCCACGCCCAGGGGCCCTCGGGTGCCGTCCGCTGGTTCCCTGCGGAGAACGAGCCCCGGCCGGCCCTCTCCCTCGCGGTGCACACGAACTATCCGGCATTGAAAGTCCCCATCGCCGAGGTGCTGCATTTCGATCCCGCGGAGGTGACGGCCTCGGCCCGGGTGCGGGCCCGGAATGGCATCGGCCCGGCCTTCGCCCGCCGCGCGGACCCCCTGGATGTCGTGAAACGGCGGGCCGAGCGGGCCTTGCGGTCCGGCCTCGATTTCTCCCGGGCCTGGACCGAGCTGGCCCTCGCCTCGGACCTCCCGGCCGGCCAGCTGGCGGGCGTCCGCCCCTTGTTCGAACGGCAGGCGCGTGGACGGGAGGGGGAGATCTCAAAGATCCTCGCCTCCCTGGACTCGACCCGGGGGCTCGAGACGACCCGGGAGGAGATTCGTCAGCGCAAGGCCTCCTTTGCCGCCGCGGTGGCGGAGGGGCTCCAGGGGGAGCACCGCCTGCGATTCCAGGAGTGGTGGTCGCGGGAGATGGAGTCGCCCCGGCCCGGGGCAAGGCCTTCCCCGGGGCAACCGGTCCTTCTGCAGCTTCTCGACATCGAGCACCAGGCTGCCACCGCCACGCTCCGGGACGGGATCACGGAGGCACAGATCGTGGCGTTGCGACCAGCCGTGCGGGAGGCGCTTCGGCAGCGGGAGGGGCTCGAGGGGTTCGCGAAATCGGCCCTTGAGGAGGAGTCCGGAGCTGAGCAGCTTCGCAGCAGGACCCTCCCGATCCAGACCGCATTCCGTGCGGGCGTCCGCGACGCGACCGGCGTGGAGCTTCCCACCGCCACCCTCCCAGCTCCCCCCCGGCGGGCCGGCGCCTCGGGGCATCCGCCGGCCCCGGTTCAGGGACGGTCGGCGCTGATCTACGTGGATCCTGCGACCCGGCGGCCCGAGGTGTTTGACTTCGTCAGCGTGAACGAGCGGAGCGCCGGGTACAAGGTTCACCTCCAGAAGGACCGGCCGCTGCGGGGGATGACCACTCTGAACCTGATCTACGAGCAGCAGGACCGGTTCGTCCTCGCGGAGCCGATGGCCTTCGAGTTCTACCGCATGGCCGGCAATGCCTCCTGCCTCACGGACTTCGTGCGCCTCGCGATCGACGACCAGCCCCTGGGCTACCACCTCCTGGTCGAGCAGCCCAACAAGGCGTTCCTGCGTCGCAATCAACTGCACGACGGCGGGAACCTTTACAAGCTGATCTGGTTCGGCCGCGGTCTGGTGGGGCAGCACGAGAAAAAGACGAACCTCGACACCGGGCACTCCGACCTCCAGGAGTTGGTGGCCGCGCTGGAGCAGGAGGGAAGCGATCAGGCCCGGTGGGAGGTGATTCGCGCCCGGTTCGACGTCGACCAGGTGATCAATTACTTCGCCGTCAACCTCTGCCTCTCGCACTGGGATGGCTTCTTCAACAACTACTTCACCTACCACGATCTTCAGGGAACGGGCAAATGGACCCTCTACCCGTGGGACCAGGACAAGACCTGGGGGTTCCACGACGGCCTCCAGGAGGACCAGATCTTCTTCAACATGCCGACCACCTTCGGGATGGCGGGGGACCGTCCCCCGGGGATCATCGGGGGGCTGGGGGCGTTGCTCGGATTCGCAGGAGGGGGCCCCGGGGGCCATGTTTGGTGGCGTCCGCCGGGATACTTCTCCGGGCCGCTGCTCGCCAACCCCCTGTTCCGCAAGCACTACCTTGCCCGGGTCAAGGAGCTGCTCCAGACGGTGTACACGCCGCAGAAATGGGACCCGCTGTTCGCCGCCCTGGAGGAGCGCCTCGTCGACGAGGTATCGTTCCGGGCGACGGTGCGGGGTGGGGATCCGAAGGAGGCCGTGGAACGTCTCAAGGTGAATGTGGGGTTGCTTCGTGAGCACCTGGTCAAGCGACGGAAGTTCCTCCTTTCCCAGGACGAAATCGAATCTGCCGGAAGCTATCGTGCTGCCGAGGTTCGCTGAACCCCTCGCACCTCCTGGCTCGCTCGGGCCTCGGTCAGGAGAGGATCCCCTGGACAACCTCCCCGTGGACGTCCGTGAGGCGGTAATCCCGTCCCTGATGACGGAAGGTCATTCGCGTGTGATCGATTCCGAGAAGGTGCAGCAGGGTGGCGTTCAGGTCGAAGAAGCTCACCGGCCGGTCGACGATGTTGTAGGAGAAGTCGTCCGTTCGCCCGTAGGTCAGGCCGCCGCGGATGCCGGCTCCTGCGACCCAGGCTGAGAAGCATCGGGGGTGGTGGTCGCGCCCGATTTTCGGCGAGGTCACATCCCCCTGCCCGTAGACGGTTCTCCCGAACTCGCCGGCCCAAACCACCAGGGTGTCGTCCAGCAGCCCGCGCTGTTTCAGGTCGGTCAGCAGGGCGTGGCAGGGCTGGTCGACATCGCGGCATTGACCGGCGATCTGCTCCCGAAGGCTGAAGTGCTGGTCCCAACCGCGGTGGTAGAGCTGGATGAACCGGACGTCCCGCTCGGCCATGCGACGGGCCAGGAGGCAGTTCGCCGCGAAGGTGCCGGGTTTCCGGACCTCCGGGCCGTAGAGGTTCAGGACGGCCTCGGGCTCCGTGGAAAGGTCGGTCAGCTCCGGCACGCTGGTCTGCATCCGGAAGGCCATTTCGTACTGCGCGATCCGGGTCTGGACCTCGGGGTCCCCCGAGACCTCAAGCCGTCGCGCATTGAGCTCCTGCACGGTCTCGAGGAAGGCCTGGCGCATCGGGCGGTCGAGCCCCGGCGGATTCCCCAGGAAGAGGACCGGGTCCCCTTGCGCCCGGAAGCGCACTCCCTGGTAGCGGCTTGGCAGGAAGCCGGCCGACCAAAGCCGGTCGTAGAGGGGCTGGTCGCCGGGGCGTCCCGTGCCATCGGAGGTCAGGACCACGAAGGCAGGCAGGTCCCGGTTCTCGCTTCCCAGCCCGTAGGCGACCCAGGCCCCGAAGCTGGGTCGCCCGGCGATCTGTGAACCGGTGTGGACGAAGGTGATCGCGGGGTCGTGGTTGATCGCCTCGGTGAACATCGAGCGGATGACGCAGAGGTCGTCGGCCGACTTGGAAAGGTGGGGCCAGAGTTCGCTCATCCAGGTCCCGGAGGCTCCCTGCTGGGAGAAGCGGAACGGGGAGGGGAAAACCGGAAGGCGGGAGTACCCCGA
>DMJJ01000225.1 GCA_003452185.1 Verrucomicrobiales bacterium
GGCGGATCGGCTGGAAGGCCCAATGGGATCGCTCCTCCTCGGTGATCGTCATCCCCTTCGGGACCTCGTCCGGCTCGGGCCGGGCGGTGCGCGCCCCTTGGGCAATCCACTTCTCCAGGGTCGCGATTTCGGTTGGGGTCAGCTTCCGCTCCCGTTTGGGCATCTCCCCCTTGCGGACCAGCTCCAGGAGATGGCTCTGCCCGGGCTTTCCCGGAACCACGGCCGGGCCTGATTCCCCTCCCTGGACCATCAGCCGCCGCAGCCGGAGGTCGAGGCCTCCCTTGGGCTTTTCCCCCTCGCCATGGCAGTCGAAGCAGTTCGCCTTGAGAATGGGCCGGATCTCCCGTTCGAACGTCAGCGGCGTGGTTGACCCGCCGACGGAGGTGGTGGGCGGCGGGGCGGACAGAAGAAGCACAGCGAGCAGCAGTATTCGGCCGGCGACGCCGCAGCAGCGGCGCTCCAACCCTCGGGCGTTTATCGAGGACACGCCTAGCACCGATGGAGTATATCCACGACCGCTCTCCCCCTTGCAAGCCCGGTTACGGCCCTCGGTGTCGCGCGTGGGCGGGCCGGGCGACTTTCAGCGGCGCGGTCCGACGGACTTTCCAAGCAACCGCTGCACCCGAGCCATCGCAGCCTGAGCCGGGGTCATACCCGGGTTCTGCTCGAGGAGGAGCGTGAGCTCGACCTCCGCCTCCGGCAACTGGCCTGTGTTCAGGTAAGCGACGGCCAGATTATACCGCGCCTCGGCTTGCCTGGGGTCGAGACGTACCGCCTCTCGGAAGAGTGGGATGGCCTCCACGAGATTGGACTGCTGGGCAAGGCATTTGCCCAGGTTATTGTGGGCACTCGCGCTTTCCGGCCGGTTCGTAACGGCCGACCTGAAGTGAGCCGCCGCAGAGTCAAACTCGCGACGCCCAAGGAGCAGATTGCCTAGGTTGTTGTGGGCCTCAGCATAGGTTGGCAGCACGGTGAGGCATTGCTGGTACGCGGCGATGGCATCGTTCGTCTGCCGGAGCCTCGAGAGCGAGAAACCGAGGTTGAACAAGGCTTCCTCGTCCCCCGGGTGCAGTCGGATGTGATCCCGCAAAAGGGCTGCGGCGGCGGCAAAATCGGACCGTTCCAGTGCCGCCGTGGCGGCAGCGACGGTATTGCTGGACGGAGGTTCGGATCGCGCCACGGTATTGGACCCTGCCGTCGCGGCGGCTGGAGGGTTTGAGGGGCTCGTCGACTGCGGGGATGTGGGACTGCAACCGCTGATCGCGGCGAGGCTCAGGCTCAACGTCGCGAGCGCGACTCCTCGGCTCCTGTGAAAACTGGGATCGGGATTGAACACTCAAGTGTTGGACACTAGGGGCTGAACCATCAAAGGCAAGGCTCCACCTGCGTAACCGAGGGGGATTAAGCCCCCTGCGTACTGGTTTTCACTTGACCCGCCTGCGGAATTTCACCTCGATGATGGTAGTGACTCCGATTCTCGCCATGACGCTGGGACGCCCCCGGGTGCCCTGGCTCTCGCATGGCCTTTCCTTCGCTCTGGTGGCCTGGGCCTCCGGTGGCGGAAGGTGCCAGGCAGGGCCCGCCGGCTGGGAGTGGGAGGCCCATCCCGGCTATCGTCGTGCCCCGTTGTCACCCCCAAGCCGCGGGCGGGAGGGTTTCACGCTGTTGTCGGCCTCCGAAATCGGTGTCACGTTTACCAACGTCGTCAAGGACTCGCGTGTCCAGCAAACGCAGAACGCCATGAATGGTTCCGGGGTGGCTGCGGGCGACGTGAACAACGACGGATGGTGCGACCTGTTCTTCTGCAACAAGGATGGGTCCTCGGCCCTGTTCCTGGGCACCGGTCCCTCGCGTTTTCGCGATGCCACGGCCGAATATGGCGCGGGGTGCACCAATCAGGTCTCTGTGGGAGCGGTGTTCGCCGACATCAACGGGGACGGCGCTTTGGACCTGGTCGTCAGCTCGTTCGGCGGGCCGCATGCCTGTCTCGTGAACACGGGCCGGGGAGGGTTCGAGGACGCGACCGTCGGCTCCGGTATCTCGGGGACATCGGGATCGACCTCTCTGGCCCTTGCCGATTTGGACGGGGATGGGGACCTGGATCTGTACCTGTGCAATTTTGGAGTGGTTTCGATTCTCCGGGACGGGGGGCAGATAGCCACCCGGATGATCAACGGGAAGCCAACGGTCACGGGCCGCTACGCCAACCGGGTCAAGATCGTGGACGGGATGCTGGTGGAGTATGGGGATCCCGACGTTCTCCTCTGGAACGATGGGCACGGCCGGTTCACTCCCGCCGACTGGTCCTCAACGTTCCTCGACGAGTCCGGGAAGGCTGTGGCCCCCCCGCCTGACTTCGGGCTGGCGGTCCAGATCCGGGATATCGACGGGGATGGCCTTCCCGACATCTATGTCTGCAATGACTTCCAGACCCCTGACCGTCTCTGGATCAACCAGGGGCATGGCCGTTTCAAGGCAATTGAGTCGTTTGCCCTGCGCTGCATGAGCCACGCCTCCATGGGAGTGGACTTTGCGGACATCGACCGGGATGGGCATCTCGACTTCGTTACCGTGGAGATGCTCAGTCGAAGCCACGCCCATCACGTGCAGCAGTCCAGTCCGATGCATCCCGTGCAAAGGAGCCCCGGGCGAAATGACGGCCGTGAGGACATGCCTCGCAACGCGCTGTTCCGTAACCGCGGCGATGGGACCTTCGCCGAGATTGCGTTCTTCGCGGGGGTGGCGGCGACCGACTGGTCGTGGGCCCCCGTCTTTCTCGACGTTGACCTGGATGGCTACGAGGACCTGCTCATCTCCAATGGGCACATGCATGATGTGAATTTTCGAGATGCCCAGGAGGCCGCGCGAATGCAGGGGAGGCAGGCCGGCGTGGTGGATGGTGGCCACCTCATGCGCCTGCCGCCCCTTATGGCTCCGAAGTATGCGTTCAGGAATCGTGGGGACCTGACATTCGAGGAAGTAGGCGCGCGATGGGGGTTTGATTCCACCGTGGTGGCCCACGGGATGTCGCTCCTGGACCTGGATCACGATGGGGATTTGGACGTGGTGTTGAATGCCGTGAACTCTGCTCCGCTGATCTACCGCAATGAGTGCACCGCGCCCCGGATCGCTGTCTCGTTGCGCGGGAAGCTCCCGAACGGCCGCGGTATCGGGGGCCGGATCACAGTCTCGGCGCCAGGGCTCCCAGTGCAGGCCCAGGAGATCCTGGCGGGGGGCCGGTACCTTTCCTGCGACGACACGGTGAGGTGTTTTGCCGCGGGGACCGCCACGAACCGTCTGAGGATCGAGGTGTTGTGGAGGAGCGGCATTCGAAGCGTGGTGACCGGCGCGGAGCCGGGCTTTCTGTATGAGATCGACGAGTCCGGTGCGGGCCCCGCCTCGGTCAGTCCTTCGGCCCCCACCCCCGCTCCATGGTTTGTCGATGCTACCACCCGGCTCGGGGGGATGACCCACGCGCAGGAGGGATTCGATGATTTCGGTCTGCAGGCGCTTCTCCCCCGGCGCATGAGTCAGTTGGGCCCTGGCGTGGCGATCGTCGACCTTAACCAGGATGGACACGAGGATCTGGTGGTCTCCGCCCCGCACAGAGGCACCCGTGGCATTCTCGCTGGAGATGGGCGAGGAGACTTTACCGTGATCCCCGTTCCTGGGGGAGGAGCCTCGGCGGACGACGAGCTCGGCCTGGCCGCCTTCGGGACAACCGCCACCGGGACCATGGTGCTCGGGGCGCTGGCAAACTATCGGGCTCCTGATCCGATGCGGAGTGCTGTGGATGTGTGGGGATTCTCCGCAGGTCACTTGGAACATCGAGCTCCCGGGGTGCCGCCGCTTCCCGCAGGCGCCAGCGCGGGCTGCCTGGCCCTCGCAGATCTGGACGGAGATGGTGACCTTGACCTGTTCGTCGGAGCGCGCTTCAAGGCGGGGCGGTACCCGGAGCCCGTCGGATCGGCCCTCTACCGGTGGGAGGGAAGCGCGTTTGTTCTGGATCCCGCAGGCACGCGCGCCGTCGGGTCCGCGGGCATGGTGGCTGGGGCCGTCTGGACCGACTTAAACGGAGACGGGTATCCAGAACTGGTCCTCGCCTGCGACTGGGGGCCGGTGCGCGTCTTTCGGAACGATCGGGGATCGCTCACGGAAGCCACCGAAGCGCTGGGGCTCAAGGCCATGACCGGGTGGTGGACCGGGGTTGCGGCTGGGGACTTTGATGGTGATGGGAGGCTGGACCTGGTGGTCGGAAACTGGGGCCTGAACGGCCAGGAGCGCACCTGGTCGCCGCTCCCCTTCCGGGCCTACTATGGGGAGTTTGCCCAGGATGGCACCATCCAGGTGGTGGAGGCGATCGACGACCCTGCACGGGGCATGACGGTTCCCTTCCGTGACTTCGCCTCTATCCGTTCGGCGATTCCTCATCTTCGGGCACGAGTGGAAAGCCACCTCCAATTCTCCAAATTATCCGTAGCTGACCTGCTTGGGCCCGATTTTCCGAGTGCTCGCGAGCTGATGGTGAACACTCTCGAGTCTGTGGTGTTGCTGAACCGGGGCGACCACTTTGAGCGGATCGCGCTCCCGCGTGAGGCGCAATGGAGTCCGAGCTTCGGGGTCACGGTTGCCGATGCTGATGGGGATGGCCGAGAGGATCTGTTTCTGTCGCAGAACTGTTTCGCGGTCCGCCCGGAGGACTCCCGTCTCGACTCCGGCTTAGGGCTTTGGTTGCGTGGGAACGGTCGGGGCGGGTTTGATGCGGTCCCGGCGATCGAGAGTGGAGTTCGCATCTACGGGGAACAGCGCGGCTGTGCCGTGGGTGACTTCGACGAGGATGGGCGGCCTGACCTGGTGGTCACGGAAAACGGCGGCCCCGTGCACCTGTACCTGAACCGGCGGGGTGCCGTCGGCCTCCGGGTGCGGCTCGTCGGCCCGGATGGAAATCGGTTCGGGGTGGGTGCTCGTCTCCGAGCCCGGTCCGGGGAAAACTGGGGCCCCGTGCGCGAGACCCACGCCGGGGGGGGATACGGCTCCCAAGATGGTGAGGTGGTGGTGATCGCTGCTCCGACTCAGGTCACCCAGGTTGAGGTGCACTGGCCCGGAGGGGCTCGCTCAACGGCGGACGTGCCGCTGGGTGCGAAAGAGCTTGCCATAACCTCGCCTTCCGGACCTCGCTGACCGGGTCCAAGGGCTCAAGTCGTGCTGCGGACCAGAGAATCGGCTTTGCCCGCCCCGCCCCGGCGCTGTATGGTCACGCATTCTCCTCATGTTCCCGGTTGAATCGACTCGACCCCCCAGATCCGTGTCTCCTCGAGGTTCTCCGTCGGCTCGGCGAGACCACGCCCGGAGTCTCGCCGCGCTCCTCGCCGTCGCGCTGTTCCTGGGGGGGCGCGATACCTGCACGGCTGCTGGCCCGGGCTCAGGCCCCGGCCTCTGGCAGAGGGGTGAAGGATTTATGTGGACGGAGCTGGAGGCTCCCGCAGGGGGCAAGTCGGGCTTTGCAGTGGTCCCGGCTGCTGACGCCGGGATCCGATTTACAAACCGGCTGGGCGAATGGGATGCCGCGGCCAACCGGGTGTTGGAAGGGGGATCCGGCGTGGCCGCCGGCGATTACGACGGGGATGGGAGAGTGGACCTTTTCTTTGCGAGCCTTTCCGGCGAGTGCCGCCTGTACCGAAACCTGGGGCACTGGCGTTTCGAGGACGTCACTGTGGCGTCGGGCATCATCACCTCCAACCGGATCTGCCGCGGCTGCGTCTTCGCTGACATTGACGGGGACGGCAGGCTGGACCTCTTGGTTTCGACTGCGGGTAAAGGGGTGCTCGTCTTCCGGAACGTGGGGGGAGGGAGGTTTGAGGACTTCACTCAACAGGCAGGAACGGCAACTCCGTTCGGAGCGACGACGCTTGCGTTGGCGGACGTCGACGGGAACGGAACTCTGGATCTCTACGTCACGCACTACCGCGTCGAGGACATCCGTGACAGGGGAACCGTTGACCTTCGGAAGGTCAACGGGCAGATCGTGGTGCCTCCGCAGCTTCGGGACCGTCTGGTGATGGTGGGCGGGGTCCTGCAGGAGTACGGGGAGCCGGATCTGCTTTTCCTCAACCTTGGGGAGGGGCATTTCAAGCCCGTATCCTGGATCGAGGGCCGGTTCCTGGATGAATCCGGAAAGCCGCTCACGCGGGCCCCTTTTGATTGGGGGCTTACCGCCAGCTTTCGCGATGTGAATGGTGACGGGGCCCCTGACTTGTATGTGTGCAACGATTACTGGACGCCCGACCGGTTCTGGCTGAACGATGGAAAAGGTCGCTTTCAAGCCGCCCCCGCGCACACCTTACGCCACACCAGTGCCAGTTCCATGGGAGTGGATTTTGCGGATATCGACCGGGACGGCCATGTCGACTTCCTCGTGGTGGACATGCTCAGCCGCAACCCCATCATGCGGAAGCGGCAGCTTCCCGGCTCCTTTCCAGATCCCGCCGCGGTGTCTGATCCTCGGGGACGCCCGTTGGTGAATCGCAACACGCTCCAGCACTCCAGAGGGGACGGCACATACGAGGAAGTGGCCGACTTTTCAGGCGTTGCTGCGTCCGACTGGTCGTGGCAGCCGTTGTTTCTCGATGTGAACCTCGACGGATACGAGGATCTTGTCATCGCGACGGGAAACCCTCGCGATGTGAACGATCGTGATGCCAACGAGCGCATCCAGCAACTGCAGCACCCTTGGAACCGTACGAACGGGATGGTGGTCTTTGAGGGGCGGGAGGTCCCCTTCTCGCAGGCGTTCACCACGGAACGAATGCGGCACAACCGGATCTATCCGCCGCTCGCGGGTGCGGTGGTGGCGTTCGAGAATCTCGGTTCGATGCGGTTCCGAGACGTGACGCAGCAGTGGGGGTTGGACGTGCCTGCGGTCCACCAAGGGATTATTCTTGCCGACATCGACAACGATGGCGACATGGACGTGGTGACCACGGGCGTAGGTGGGAGCCCAATCCTGTTCCGAAACTCCACTATCCGGGAGCGCATTGCCGTGGAGCTTCGCGGCCGGGCACCCAACGTGCAGGGGGTGGGGGCACGCGTAGAACTTGTGGGTGGCCCCGTGCCGAGGCAATCCCAGGAGATCGTTGCCGGCGGTCGCTACCTCTCCGGGTGTCAGGCTCGATTGAGCTTCGCCGCGGCCGCCCCTACCCCAGGTCCGCTCCGGCTGGAGGTTCGCTGGCGAAGCGGATCCCGCAGCGTTGTTCCTGATGTCCGGCCCGGCCGTTTGTACGAAATCCAGGAACCGCTTGGATTCCCTGAGGCCATTGCGCCTCAGGAGGCCGGCCCGACCGGGACCCTCTTCGAAGATCTCAGTCATCTGCTTCCGCCCGACACTCACCCGCATGCGCCCCTGGCCGCGAGTTCCCTGCAGTCCCCGTTTGTTCCCAATCCCGACCGCCTTGGCCCCGCGGTGGCTATTGCCGATGTGGACGGGGATGGAGTGGAGGAGATGATCGTCGGTGCAGGTCCAGGGGAATCGGAGTCGCATGTTTTTTTCCTGCCCATGAGCCGGGAGAGCAAGCCCGATCGCACGCGGGTGGTCACTCTCCCTACGGGAGGTGGGGCCGTCGGCGCACTCGTTGCCGGAGTCTTTCCTTCAGGTGCACGCCAGATCCTCCTCGCCGCTGAGCCCAGGGAGCTTGCGCCCCGCACTTCATCCGCGGTACTGGCGTTCGGAGTCCGACCGCCGGTGGATTCCCTCCAATGCGTTTCCGTTCCCGGACTTGCCCCGTCCGCAATGGCGGTGGGTGACCTGACGGGATCAGGCCGGCTTGACCTCTTCGTGGCTGGGGGACTGAGTTCGGGCAGGTACCCGGAGGGCGAGGGGGTCCGGGTTTATCATCCGGTAACCGGCGGCTGGGAGTTGGATGTTCAGAACTCCGCTGCTCTATCCGCCGTTGGACGGGTGAACGCCATCGCGTGTACGGACCTGGATGCCGATGGGTGGCCGGACGTGGTGCTTGCCTCCGAATGGGGGGCGTTGTGGGTTTTTGGGAACCGCGGAGGCCGGCTCTTCGACAAGACCGCTAAGCTTGGGTTGGATGGATTGACAGGGTGGTGGACCACACTCGCCGTCGGCGATTTCGACGCGGACGGAAACATGGATCTGGTGGCGGGCAACTGGGGATGGAACCTGCCCGTGTCCGCCTCGCCCGACCATCCGCTGGTGATGCACGCTGGGGATCTGGCGGGGCGGGGGGAATGGAATGTGATCGTCGTGGAAACCTTGCGCGGGGAGACCACCCCGATCGTTCGACAAGGCCTGCCCGACCTGCTCCCCCTGTTCCCGTCGCTTCGGGAACGCTATGCCACACACGAGGCATTCGCAGGTGCATCCGTTCAGGAGGCACTTGGGGATTTCTTGGCCCGCGGGCGGCAGTGGGCCGTGCGGGAGCTCTCCACCTTGGTGCTCTTGAACCGGGGGGGGCGGTTCGAACGGCGCCCGCTCCCGTATGCGGCGCAGATGGCCCCTGTCTTCGGCATCGGCGTGGCCGACTTTGACGGGGACGGTAGGGAGGATCTGCTGCTCGCCCAGAATCACTTCGGGATGCCCCTGTCGCAGGCCCGCCTCGATTCTGGGCAGGGGCTCTTGCTTCGAGGAGATGGCGCCGGAGGGTTCGAACCCGTTCCCGCCCGCGCTTCGGGCGTCTTGGTTTGGGGCGAAGGGAGGGGGGTTGCGGTGGGGGACATCGACGGCGACGGCCGCGTGGATGCCCTGATCAGCCAGTTCGAGGGCCCCCTGGTATTTGCGCGCAACAGAATGGGGAAAACCGGTTTGCGTGTCCGCTTGGAGGGACCTGTTGGTAACCCGCAAGGGGTTGGAGCCGTGGTCCGCTGGGTAGACCCCGCCGGCGACCCAGTGGGTCCCGCGCATGTGGTTTCTGGGGGGGGTGCTCAGCGTGGCCAGAGTTCACCCCTAGTTGTGATGCACCCCTGCAGCGGTGCCGGGTCTGAGCTGTCTGTCCGTTGGCCTGGCGGGTCCCAGTCGCGCGCCGCGGTGCCCGGTGGGGCCCATGAAGTGCGGATTCGTTCAGTGGCCTACCCCCCGCAGGCCACCCTCTCCCCCAGCCGGCAGCCTTAGCGGAAGCTTAGGCAAGCCATTTGGGTTTGGGCCGCAGCCGCCATAGATCCATCCACCCCGCGGTGCACCTTTTTCACGACTTTAACCTTGCGGGCCTCTGATGTCCCGGTTAAAGACATGCATCCCAATTCAACCATGGCGTTGCGCACGTCGACCGTATTGTTCGTCGAATCGTCAAAGCACGGGCTCGCCATGTACTAACCTGGGGCAAAACCAAACCAACCAACGCAGTAACCCTCAGCTGTACTGAGTCGTACCTGTAGGATGAAGCATCACATGCTATGAACCCTATCGTTCCAACCCACCGCCAGCACGGCACCCCCTCCAAGGGGAACGTGGTGTCGCAAGGTGGTCTGCAGGCCGGGCGTCGCCAGGCCTCCCGCTTGAAGTCCATCGCAACCACTGCCGTCCTCGCCTTGGGCGGCTTTATCGCGACCGAAATCGTTGCGCCCGCCGCTCCCAAGCTTTACCCGGGCTTGGCCCAGCTGGACTACTACCTCAACATCGGCGGCACCGCCGTCGCTGACCTCACTGGAAACGCCAAGTATCCAAACCATCCGGATCTGGTCACATTTGCCAGCTCGGCACAATCCCAGTGCAGCTATGGGGACAACTACGGGCTCCGGATGCGCGGCCTGTTTACCCCTGGTGCTGACGGTGACTACACCTTCTACATCTCCGGGGACGACAACATCGAGCTCTGGCTGAGCACCGACGAGAACCCCGCCAACGCGGTTCTGGTGGCCCGGGAACCCGAATGGAATGACTGCAAGCAGTGGGTGCTGGCTGACCGGCGTGACACCGTGAACCACACGCCTGTCAATCCAGCCCAGACTCAGCTGAATATCTCGGTGCCCGTCAGCCTCGTGGGTGGCCACAGCTACTTCTTTCAGGCGCTTCTGAAGGAAGGGGGTGGCGGTGACGGAGTCGGGGTGAACGTCGCCAGTGCCACGGACACGCCGCCTGCGAATGGCGAAGAGACTCGCCTGAAGGCGGGTGTGCTGAGTGTGCTCGCAGACGACGCTCCCAGCGTGCTCTGGGGGCCGATCGCGGGCGCCAAGGTGGTTCAGGTAGGGGCTCCGATTGCCCTTAGTGCCGGATACTATGTACCGCCCGACGGGACCCCGACCTACCAGTGGTTCGAAAACGGGAACCCAATCGCGGGTGCGACTGACGCAGCGCTTGTCAAGACGGCCGACCTCTCGGACGACGGAGCCAAGTTCAAGGTGCGGATCACCGCCAACAATCAGTCGGCCGACAGCGCGGAGCTCGTGATCAGTGTTCGTGGACTCGTCGAGAGCTATGGGTTCGCGAAGTTCGAGAAGTTCAACGGCATCTCAGGTGTGAATGTGGACGCATTGACATCGTCGCAGAAGTATCTCGACAACCAGCCTGACCTCGTTCAGTTCGTCCCGGGATTCGAGGCACCGGTGAACATCGACGACAGTTTCGGTGGCCGCGTCAGCGGGCTGTTCCTCCCCCCGGTTGATGGTGACTACGTGTTCTACGTGTCCGCCGACGACCATGCGGAGCTCTGGCTCAGCACCGACGAGGACCCTGCCAACGTGGTGCTCCTCACCAAGGAACCCGATTGGGCGAACTTCCGCGAATGGAATACGGAGCACGGCGGCGGCGCCGCGACGGTCAAGTACTCCGACCCGGTCACGCTGTCCAAGAGCCAGCGCTACTACCTTATGGGGCTCTACAAAGAGGGGGGTGGCGGGGATAACTTCGCTGCGACCTTCACATTGTCGGGCGACCCCGCTCCGGTGAACGGCACCCCCTCGGCGATCGTCGGTGCCCGTATCCTGAACATGATTCCTGATCCGCAGAGCACGATCGTGATCACCACGCAGCCGCAGAACACCACGGCCGTGGATCAGCGCAACGCGACATTCACCATCGCCGCCACCGCGTCCAACGCGGATGGCCCGCTGCCGGTAACCTTCCAGTGGTACCGGGACGGGAACGAGTTGGTGGGGCAGACCGGCACCACTCTGGCCCTGAAGGGAGTGACCCTTGCGGACAGCGGCGCCAAGTTCACTGCGCGGGTGTTCACCCTTGGCAAGACTGCGACCAGCAGCGAGGCGGTCCTGACGGTGGTGAAAGACAGCTTCCCGCCCGCAGTGCTGTCGGTCGGCGCACTGAACCACTACATCTCCGAAACCGAGCAGGCGACCGAGATCACCGTCGTGTTTGACGAGCCCCTCGATGAGGCCTCGGCGACCACCGCAGGCAACTACACCCTCAGTGGGGGGGCTATCACGGGCGTCCGCTACGTCCAGAACAGCAGCGGCACTGATGGATTCGAGTCTGGCGTGGTCATTACCGCGACAGGGCTCACCTCGGGCAGCTCCTACACCCTCGGCGTCAAGGGGGTTAAGGACATCGTAGGCAACCCGATCACGACCACCGTGAGCAGGAGCCTCTCGCTCTCGTCACTCTCATGGGTGCAGATCGGCGGCCTGACCGACGGGACCACCTCAGCCACGTTCGACGTCTCTGGCAACAGTGACTTCAACCTGGTCAGCGGGGGCAATGCCTTCTGGAACACCACCGATGACATCACGATGGTGTACGAGGCCGTGACCGGTGACTTCGACCGCATGGCCCGCGTGGAGCACAACGATCCGTCCAGCAACTGGGCGCGGTCGGGCATCAGTGCGCGCGAGTCGCTTAATAACGGTGGAGTGACTTCCGCGACG
>DMJJ01000182.1 GCA_003452185.1 Verrucomicrobiales bacterium
CCATTCATACCGGGCATGGAGAGATCCATCACCACGACATCCGGCAGGCGCTCCCGCGCGAGCTGAAGGGCCTCCCGCCCATTGTTCGCCTCTCCGACGATGCGCATGTCGGGCTGCCCCTGGATGAGGAGCCGGAGGCCGTCACGGATCAAAGTGTGGTCGTCCACAAGAAGGATTCGAAGGGGGCTCATATGGATGAGGAAATGCTCGGTTCAGGGGAGAGCGGAATTCGGACGAAAAGGGTGGTCCCCGAGGAGGGGGCCGACTCGATCTGAAAGGAGCCTCCGGCGGCCGAGGCCCGTTCCTGTATGCCGGCGAGCCCCATTCCACCCCCGGGACCGGCAGGCCGGCGGGCCCCGCCGGGCTCAAAGCCACGGCCATCATCCTCGATGATCAGGGAAACCTCCCCGTCCCGCCGATCCAGAAGGACGCTCACACGGCTGGCCGAGGCGTGCTTGAGCACGTTGGTCAGTCCCTCCTGGGTGACCCGGTAGAAGGCCGTCTCGACCTCGGGTGGAAGGCGCATGCCGTCGGGCAGCGAGGAGTGGAAGTCCACCGTCAGGCCGGTCATCGAGGCCCACTGGCGGATGTAGGCGTCCAGGGCGTCAGGCAGCCCGCGGACATCGATCGCAGGGGGACGAAGCTCCCAGGCCAGTCGGTGGACATCGCCGATCAGCTGGTTGACGAGCAGCTCCATCGGCCGCAGAGCCTCTGCCGCCCCCCCGGCACTTGCAGACCGTTCGGAATTCAGCTTCAGCCCGATCTTCAGGGCAGCCAGGGTCTGCCCCAGCTGGTCGTGGAGCTCCTGCGCGATCCGCCGCCGCTCGCCATCCCGTGCCTCGATGATCCGTTGCGGCATCTGGGTAAGCGCCAGCTCAACCTGACGATGCTGCTCGAGCTCGTTCTCCAGCGACTCCATGAACCGGCTCAGCTCACGAGTCCGCCCGCCGGGTCGATTCGCCGTGGCCCTCGGTTCAGTCCCTTGCGACGGGGGCACACTCCGCTCCTCCGGGAGAGTCCGGCCGCCTTGAATCATCATCCTATCAAGCACCACGCTCGTCCCCTTGAGCGCCTCCCGGCTGAGCCGCCGCTCGGTCGCCACCGAGGCCACGATCAACCCGAAGACGGAGTTCACCGCAGTAAACCCCTGGTATACCATCAAGGCCTTGTACGGAACCGTCCCGGCATAAATCCCCTTCCCATTGAGCGTCGCCCAGAGGGCGATGATCGCCTGACAGGAAGTCGCCAACACGGTGACCCTGGGACCGAACCGAAGCGCAGCCCAGAGCGGGAACGGCACACACAGGTAAGGGAGAAGGTAGCTCTGGGCCCACTCCGGCGGCATCGTGGTGAAGACGGCACCGCTGATCAGGATCAGCATTCCGAACAGCAGCAGGCACTCGTAGACTCCTCCCCGCGGCACGGGGAGTGCCCTCGGGCAGAGGAACAGGACCATCGCCGGCACGAGCACCACGATGCTTGTCACCTCACCCAACCACCAGACCACGAGTGTCGACGCATCATGCTGCCAGAACGCCAGGGAATCGAGATGCACGCCCGGGACACCGAACGGCGGCGACAGGAGTGGGGTGCACACCCCCGCCAAAAGCGTAAAAAGAACGATGTCCTCGGGCGTTTCCGTGAATCGTACCCCTCGGGCAAAGCGACGGATCAGCCAGGCCCCGGCAAGCCCCTCCAACGTGTTCCCGACCGCCACCGCTATAATGTATACGGGGTCCACTCCCCCCATCGACCACCCATGGATCCAGGCCCCCACGAGAACCCCCGGCCAGCACCAATATCCCAGGATCAAGGGGGCACCGATGGCGATCCCCGCAGGGGGAAAGGCGGACGTCGATTCAGGCCCACCGAAGTAGATCCCGAGCTCGCCCACCGAGACGTAAAGGAGCACCACGGCCAGAAGGCGGCCCGTGATGAAAAACCACGATCGCAGTCCTCCGGACTGTAGCGAGGGTAATAGGGGCGTCCCCGCCTTCATATCGACGGGCCGGTGAAACCGCGGGGGTGGGAAAATTTATCACCATCGCCCCTGGACTCACACCGACCGAGCCAACACGTCCCTCCCAATCAGTCTCCGAGCAGAGGTGTTCTCCTCCGAATAAGGGGTTGGTCGTGTTTGGTCCAGACACAATCCGCGCCGTTCCGCAAATCGTCAAATACAATGTAACACTTTTCTAATGTTCAAACCGAACCTCTCCATTCCCGGGACATTAGCCGGTGGTTTCACCTGAGTTGGGGTCGGGGATTGCCCCATCTCGGGGCAGCCCCACGGGGGAGGTGAACGCCACCAGAGTGGAGGTATGGACGCAGGGAGGTTGCGACTCCACCCGCCTGTTCACGAGCCTTCTGGGGGTGGGGAGCGGTACGAGTGAACGCAGGGGGGATGACCTCCCCCTTTCATGGTGAGAAACCGCCCCCCCGGGAAGTTTTGCGGCGGTCCGGCGGCCGTCTCTCGCCGATCTTTCGAGCCCCTCATAAGGCTTGCGCCGGGGAGTGTTTCGTCCTATTGACAGCCCTGTGTCTCATCTGCCCGGTCATCCCCTTGAGCCTCTCCGTGGTCGGGGGATTGTGCTCGGGATGCTTCTGCTCTGGGTGAGCTTGACCGCGATGGCGGTCTCCCCGCGGGTTCACGAGTACTTTCATGCCGACGCCCACGACCCCCTGCACTCCTGCGCGGTGACCCACTTGGAGCAGCAGGGGGTTTCGGCCGCCCCTGACGCGATCCAGCTTTGCGTCGCCCTCCCCCTCTGGGATCTCCCGGCACTCCGGGCAGAGTCGATCCCCTCGCTTCCCGCTCTCCGCGGGAGGGAGCAAGGCCGGGCCCCCCCCTCCTCTGACGCCCCTCCAGTCGGCTGACGTCTGGGGGAGGGTCCGATGATCCGCCCCAGCCCCTCCTCCCGCCAGCCTGCTTCCCACGGTCCTTGGGCGGTGTTCCCCATTGTCGGGTGTCCCGGTGGCACGCACGACTTTCCCGTCGAATGAAATGAAGCGCATGAATCAGCTGGCCGGCCTCGGCTCCGCCCTATGGCTCTCGGTGGGCCCCGTTGCCGCCGAGCCCCCCGCACCGCAGCCCGCCTCCCCCTCGCTTCAGGCCGTGGAGGAGCGGATGCGCCAGATGCAGGAATCGTTTGAGAAACAGCAGCGGGAGATGCGGGCCCAGTTTGAGCACCTTGTCCGGGAGCAGCAGGCCCAGATCGATCTGCTCCAGCAGCAACTCGAGGCCCTCCGCAAATCGGCCCCCGCCGTGGCCACGAACGCTCCCTCCCCCGCCTCCGCGGAGGGCGAGAGCCTCAAGCAGCGGGTCGAGGAGCTTACGGCCGCTTCGAAGAAGACCTTCCTGAGCCAGTTCAATCCCGGGATCGGGTTTGTCGGGGACTCGATCTTTTCCTACACCAGCCGCGGCGCGGATGCCACCGGGTCGGCGCGCCCCGGAGGGGCCGACGCCTGGCTGCGGACGGTGGAGCTGAATCTGGAGGCGACAGTGGACCCGTTCGCCCGGGCCTACGGAGTCATCAACGGCTCCGCGGACGCCAGGACGGGGGAGACCTCCCTGGGGGTCGAGGAGGCGGCGATCGTCACGACGTCGCTTCCGTGGAACCTGACGGCGCAAGCCGGGCGGTTCTTTGCAGACTTTGGGCGTCTCGCCTACGTCCACGACCACGACCTGCCGTTCGTCCATCGGCCGCTCGTCTTGGATGCCGACATCGGGGGTGAATCCCGCACCGATGGACTCCAGGTCAACTACCTGGTCCCCATCGACCATTATCTCAGCCTGACGGTGGGGGCCGGGGACTCGTTCGGCGGGGATGGGGGTCCCAACGGGGTCGGAGGGTTCCGAACCCTCAGCGAGCTGAACTACTGGGGGCACCTTTCCACCTACTTCGACCTGAGCCCCAACCTCAGTCTCGAAACAGGGCTCTCGGGTCTCATCAACGACCGTTCCGACTCCCGCGCCGGCCTGGCCGAGCGTCGTCGACGGATCGGGGCGGCCGACTTCACCCTCCGCTACCAACCCCTCGACGCCTCGACCCGGCGTGGGTGGGTCTGGGGGACGGAGATTCTGTACAACTCCGCCTCATTCGACATCGACCCGGACGCGACCCCTGGGTCCGGTGATGAATACCGCTCCAACGTTGGGGCCTGGGGCCTCTACAGCTACCTTGAGACGAAACTCAGCCGGCGCTTGAAGGCCGGATTTCTGTTCGACTGGCTGCAGGAGCCCGCCCTGCGGGATGCCGAGACCTTCCGCTATTCCCCCTACCTGACCTTGAGTCCCAGCGAATTCCAGCTCCTGCGGCTTCAGTTCAGCCACACCGAGCCCGGACACCTCACGGGCCTTCGGAGTTCCGAGGCCGTGTCGCTTCAGTGGCAGTTCATCCTGGGGCGGCATGCCCATGGATTCAAACAACGCTAAGAACCCGTCTCGTCCCATGAATCGCAGACCCTCCCCCCGATTCCGCCCGTTCAACCGGGCCGGACTTCCGCTCCTCCTCGCGTTCCTCACGCTCGCGGGGCTTTCGCCCACGGCGCCCGCGGATGCCGCGGGGCGTGTTCGCATCATCACCAGCATCCCGGACCTGGCCGACATGGCCCGCGAGATCGGGGGAACCCTCGTTGAGGCGGAGAGCCTGGCGACCGGCGTGGAGGACCCTCACGGGATCCCGATCAAGCCAAGCTTCCTCCCGAAGCTGGGCCGTGCCGACCTCCTGGTCCTTCTCGGGCTGGAGAACGAGCACGCCTACCTCCCGGCCCTGCTCGACACCTGCCGAAACCCAAGGATCCAGCCGGGGCAACCGGGCTACATCGACACCTCCCGGGACATCCGCCCGCTGGAACTCCCGACCACCCTCAGCCGTTCGGAGGGGGAGGTGCACCCCGGGGGCAACCCCCACTACAATCTCGACCCTGTCCTGGGCCGGACGATCCTCCAGACGCTCTTCGAGGGAATGGTGCGCAACTTCCCCCAGCACGAGGCGGCCTTCCGCGCCGGGCGTGACGCCTATCTTCGCCGCCTCGACGAACGGATCGCCGCCTGGAAGGAGCTCGCCAAGCCCCTCGCAGGCCTCAAGTTCATCTCCTACCACAACCATTGGCCTTACTTGAGCGAGCGCTACGGCTTGAAGTATCTTGGCACGATCGAGCTGCGTCATGGGATCGAGCCGACGGCGCGCCATGTCGCCGAAACCATCGCCCGGATGAAGACCGAGGGGTGCAGGGTGGTGGTCCGGGAGCCCCAGTTCAGTGACAAGGTTCCCAACCAGATCGCCGCCCAGGCGGGGGCGAAAGTCGTGACCCTCGCCATCATGGTTGGGGGAGTGCCCCAGGCCAAAACCTACCTCGACTTGATCGACTACAACCTGCGAGCCCTCCTGGACGTGTCCCGGTAACCCGCCGCGGCCCGCACGAACGCCGGGGGCCGGGGGACTCTCCCGCCAAAAGGGGCTGTCCTCCACGGGACACGCCAGGCTAGGCTGGCGGCGAGAGGGCAGCGGATGGGAGCCGGCAACAGCTCCCGGACTCCGACCGCCCCAGACGACATGACCGAAGCACTGATCCAGATTGAGGGTGTCGCCATCGGATACGATGGCCATGCCGTGCTGTCGGGCATCGACGCGAAGCTCGACCGTGGAAGCTTCACGGGACTGCTTGGGACGAACGGATCGGGGAAATCGACCCTGATCAAGACCCTCCTCGGGATCCTGCCCCCGATCGCGGGGCGGATCACCACCAACCCGCTCCTGGGGCACCCCGTCGTGTTTGGCTACGTCCCCCAGCGGGAGACCCTCGACCCGGTCTATCTCCTGTCGAGCTTCGAGGTGGTGCTCATGGGGGCCTGCGGCCGCACCCGCCCGGGGCGGCTCCTGGGCCGCGGGGAGCGGGACCTGGCCCACCGCTGCCTGTGCGAAGTCGGGGCGGAGGAGGTGGCTTCGCGCCGCTACTCCCAGCTTTCCGGCGGGCAGAAACAGCGCGTCCTCATCGCACGCGCCCTCACCACGCGCCCGGATCTCCTCGTCCTGGACGAGCCGACAGCGGGGGTCGATGCGGCCGCGACCCAGTCCATTCTCGAACTGCTGGTCCGGCTCAACCGGGAGCAAGGGTTGACGATCCTCATGGTCAACCACGATCTCCCCGCCGTGAGGCGCACGGTGCGGGAGGTCCTCTGGCTGCATCAGGGAACGGTGCTCCAGGGACCGGTCGACCAACTCCTGAGCCGGGAGCGCGTGGAGGAACTGATGGAGCTCGGTCTCTGACGGCAAGGGTCCCATGCACACGCTCCTAGAGATCCTCGATCCCGGGTTCCTCCTCAGGAACTCCGTCCATGTGAGTTTGCTGGTCGGTTTTGTCTGCCCGCTGGCGGGAGTCTACCTGGTGTTGCGCCGCCTGATCTTCATGGGGGTGGCGCTTCCCCAGATCAGCTCTGCGGGGATCGCGTTCGCCTTTTCCCTCCCCGCCCTCGGGGTGATGGGCCACGCCCATGCCGGTCATTTCGAGGGAGACCAGCGGATGCTCGCCTTCCTGGGAGGCCTCGGGTTCACCCTCGCGGCGATCCTCGGGCTCGCCCTCCTCGGTCGTCGGGGGGCGGGCCTGCCGGAGGGACGCATCGGAACGCTGTACATCCTCTCGGGCGCCTGGAGCATCCTGCTGCTGGTGAAGAACCCCACCGGGGAGCGGGGACTGCTCGATTTGCTCCGCGGGGAGATCATCGCGGTATCGAACCTCGACCTCGGCCTCACGCTGGGGGCTTTCTCCCTCGTGGTCCTGGTGCTGACCGTTTTCAAACGGGAGTTTCTCTTCGTCTCGTTCGACCGGGACATGGCCATCACCCTCCGGAAACAGGTGCTCCTCTGGGACTGCCTTCTCTTCCTGATGATCGGCCTCACCATCTCGATCGCCGTTCTCACGGTGGGCCCCCTGGTCACGTTCGGCTTCCTGCTCATTCCCCCTCTGGTCGGCCACCTGGTCGCCCGCAACATGCACCAGCTGTTCATCATCGCCTCGGCCGTCGGGGGCATCTCCTCCCTGGCCGGCTTCGCCCTGGCCTACCACCTCGACTACCCGGTCGGACCGACGAACGTCGCCCTGCTCGGCATCGTTTACCTGGCCACCGGGCTGGGGCGGATGCTCTGGCGTGTTTTGTCCCCCTCCCCCGCCCGTTCTCGATAACGCGTGTGCGCCACTCGCCCAGTGCGGGCGGGTGAATTCCGTGTTAACCCTCGGTGTGGTATGCCGAATTCGATATTGTCCATGCAGCGTTATGCGCAACGGCACCAGCGGCTTTCAATAATCGTCGGGCTCCTCCTGCTCCTCGGTCTGCTCGGCCTCGTCACGGCACACCTCCGAGGGGCGGCCCCCGGGTCCCCACCCGACACGGACGGGGACGGGCAGGATGACCTTTCAGAACTCCTGGCCGGGACCGACCCGCACGATCCCCAGAGCCTCTTCCGGATCGTCGGCCAGCCGGTGAGGCAGCCCAACGGCCTCTGGCGTCTGACCTGGCTGAGCGTCAGCAACCGGACCTACACCCTGCAACGGCTCGCCGACGGGGCCGGCGACTTCTCGGAGAACTCGTGGGTGAACGTGAAGACCGTGGTGGCGACCGGTGCGACCACGTTCGCCGACGCGCCTGGATCAAGCGCGCGCGACTACTTCCGCGTCCAGGTGGCCACGGTGGCCGGCCCCCCGATCCTCTCCTCCCCGGTGCGGCTGGCGGGAGGCGGATGGCGCCTCTTCTGGACAAGCGTCGCCGGCCGCAGCTACCAGCTCCAGCGGACCCTCCAGCCCCAAGGGGACCATACCCAGTGGTTCGATGTCGCGACCCTCGTCGCCACCGGCCCCATGGCCTCCGCGGACGACGTCGCGGGGGGATCCACGGGAAAGCGCTACTACCGGGTCCTGGAGGTCCCCGGGTCCACGGATGCCACCTCGACCCCGGTTGGCCTGACGAATCTCACCCAGTTTGTTCCGATCGGTGGGGATGGTCGTCCGCAGAATGGTGTCGCCCTGGTTGCGGCGGGCAACGGTTCCCTCCCCCCATTTGAGTTCCGGCCCGGCGGGCGGGATGCCGCCGGCCAGGGCCAGGGGCTCTTTCTTCGCTTCCTGCAAGGGGCCCGGCAGGTGGAACAAAACGGCGCCCTGTTCATCGAGTTCTCGGCGGCGGAGGCCGGGTTTGGCCCAGGCTCCCCCATTCAGCTGGCGACCCCGCTCAGTGCCAGCGGTGCCGCCACGCGCCGCCTGCCGATGGGGGGGCTGAAGCTCGAGGATCTCCTCACGGCGTTCGGGCTTCCCCCGGACCAGGGCCTCGATCTGGTGCTCTTCGGCACCCTTCACCTCAAGCTCACCGCGGGCTTGTTCGAGGATGGGCGTCTCAAGCATGCCCGTTTCGCGGTGGATGTCGCCGGGCTCCCCCTGCCCGGGGAGTCGGGAGACTATCCGGAATTCAGCATCGACCTCCCCCCGACCGACGGGATCCGGATCCCGTTCTTCGGCGAGTTCACCCTCCCGGACGGCTCCGGCTCCTCACCCACGTTGAGCATTCCCGCCAAGCGGCCGGTCTGGCTGACCCTCCGGCCCAACGGCCACCTCTCCCTGGTGGGACGCGCCGACATGAGCTTCCCGCAAGGGCCCTCATTCAGCGTCGACCTCAGCCTGGATGACCCGGTGTATCATCTCCAGATGGTGGCCACAGGGCTCCATGTCCCGCTGATCGGGTCGCTGACGGAGTTTCTTCCGAACACCCCGGAGGCCTGCCTGCCCGCGGCCCCCACCCCGGCGCAACTCAGCGCCGCACGGGTCTGTCTCTCGCGCTACGACTGCGCCTTTCTCAACTTCAGCGTCGCCACCGTCGGAGCCTCCCCGGCGTCGGAACCGGGGGCAACGCCCGACTCCCCCCCGGGGGAGGTCAACACCTCCACCGCCGTCCTGGATGCCTGGAGCTACAGCGCCCTGGCGACGGCCGGCCAATCGCTCCCGCTCGCAAGCCTCCAGGGGCTCCTCAGGCAGACCGGCCGCTCGGCGGCGGCAAACCGGGGGATGAACCAGATCCTCTGCAATCAGCTCGCCCTGGTGCGAGCCAGGCAGGCAGTGGTCGCAGGGGCGATGACGGGGGACCCGGCCGCACAGGCCAGCCTGGATGCAGCGATCAGCGAGGCGACGGCCGCCGCCATCCGCGGGGCCGCCTCCCCCGACGCGACCCTGAACCTGAACAATTTCCTCGAGTCGGCCCGGTGCCTCCTCGAGATGAAGGCGATCCTCCAGGCCGCCAACAACACGGGCCTCGACCCGGCGCTCACCACCGCCCTCACGGGGCTGTTCCAGCGGTTCTCCCTGGATGAGACCACGCGACTGGGGGTCGCGCCCAATGCCTTCGCCCCGCCCGACGGGGGCGTGGTGTCGGGGCTCAACCGGTTTGTCGCCCTCCAGAAGCTGGCGGATTGGAGCGAGTTCCTCGGGGACGCCCAGGCCCTGGGGATCGACCTGCAGATCTCCGCCCCCGTCGCAGAGTCGCTCTCGCAACTGGCACTGCGAGTCTGGCAGCTCGCCTCGGCCCGGCTCTCCGAGACCCAGGCCGCCCACGACTACCTGGGGTTCCTCTACAGCCTGGAGGATGTGCTTGAGCTGGTGCGGATCCGGGAGTCGGGCCTTCTCCCCGAAAACGCAGCCCTCGCCCCCATCCCCCGCAGCGGCGATCTCCCGGCCTACGGGGCCCGGCTGGGCGCTGTGTTCCAGGCCGATCCGACCCGCCAGTCGGCCGACGTGGCCCTGGCGAACCAGTCGGCCGAACTGCGCCGCCTCACCCGCGTCCTGCACGATGTCCCCTCGGGGGTCACGGCCGTCACAGGCCCCTGCCAGCGGGCCTACGATCGCCTGGAGACAACCCTCTCGACCGCCTTCAACACCCTTACCACGCATCGAAGCCTCCCGGTGCTCCTGGACCTCCTGGAGGCAGGGCGCCTGCAGTCGCAGGTGCGCGACCAATTTCACTTCGCCGAGGCGGTCTCCTGGGAGGGTGTTCGCCTCCCGGCGCTCATCGCGCGGATCGCCGAGGTGGCCGGGAGCCAGCAAGGGTGGTCGGAGCTGCACCAGGCCACCACCACGTTGCTGAAGGAGTCCGACCGTCTCTCGGCGGATGCCGACGCCGGACATCGAAAGGCGTACCTCGACCAGGCGGTGGTGCTCCTGCACGCCGCGCACGATGTCGCGGTGGCGCTCTGGGAGGACGAGGATTCACGGCGGCAGGCCAACCCCCTGCTGCAGGTCGCCGACCTGCTGCTTCCCGGCGACCTGCACGTGGACAAGGTGGCCGGATCGGTCGCGTTTGACCGGTCGAGCGGAGCGCTCGACGGGGCGTTCAGCGGGGAGCTCCGGCTCCCCAAATTCGACCTCGCCCTCACGGTCGACAACGCCTCGTTCGCCAGCGGGGGGGAGTTTGACCTGAATGCGCACGGGTCGCTCGCTCTCCCATCGGCCGCCGACCCGCGGGTCCGCCTTTCAGTGACGTCCGCCCACCCGCTCCATGTCCAGTTCCGCGCCCCCCGCGAGCTGAAGGTCTCGGGCGGCGGGAAGGTCGAGGCCGGGGGAATGACCTTCGAGGCGTACTTCGGCCTTGAGGATCCGCTCTACGTGTTCGGGGCCTCCGCCCAGGGGATTCGCTTCGATCTCGCGGACAAGCTTCGCCTGATGGTTCCGACGCTCGCCGCGGACGAGGTGTACGACGCCGACACCGCGAAGGTACTGAACGACTACTTTGGGAGCATCAACTCGAGCCTCGAGGGGTTGGTCCCGCCCCCGGCTGAACCGGGCCCGGCCTCCATGGCCTCCATGGTGAGCCCGCAGGATGTGGCCCCCGTGGCGACCAGCGCGGGTGAGCCCCCCGCCTTCGAGCCGGCATACGCCCCCAGCCCCCTGGACGCCCTTGAAGCCTGGGCCAACGCCGAGCTCGTGGATGCCCGGCTGCACCTGATCCGCGATTACGCGGCCACGGTCAAGTCAGTGACCCAGCAGCTGAAAGTTGTGGCCGATTCCCTCCGGAGCCAGCCCGGCAAGCTCGACCTGCCCGGGCTCCTGGTCCGCGACCGCCTGATGGAGAAGATCTGCCTGGCGCTTCACAACAAGCAAGGCCGGGGGGCCTCCGGGGAATACGCCCAGCTGGTCGCGTCGCCCGAGTTCGCCAGCTTCCTGACCGAGACCGAGAACGCCATCATCGCCATCCTCACCAGCAGCGACCCGGCACTCGTTGAGCGGGCGCCGGAGGTGGCCAGCCTCGCGGGAGGATTCGATGAACAGATGCGGTGCTTTCGCCAGGACTACGACCCGACCCGCCTCATGGCCGCCTACCAGCAGTTCCTCACGACGCAGTCGCGCAACCTGTTTGAGCACTTTGGCCTGAATCCCGTCACCGGGGAGGCTCTCATCCCGCCGACCCGGCTGAACTCCATCACGAACGTCGTGGAACTGCGGGTGGGGGTCACCAATTTCATCAAGTTCAACAGCTACGTCCAGCTCACGGGCCAGGCGGAGTCGATGGTGAATTACCGGACCGCCACCCGGACCCTGGCCCTCCGTTGGCGTCACCTGGTGTACGAGGAGATCAAGAAACTGGCCCCCGCCAACACCCAGGACTTCTACGCGAAGCTGGATCGCCTGCGTCACGCCCGTCCCGACCCCGGCCAGTGTCGAGCACCCGAGGTCCCTGAGCTTCTGAAGCTCTACGCAGACCTGCGCAAGTGGCGGACCGAGATCGGGTTGATCGTCGAGCTCAGCATGCTCTCCTTTGAGTGGCCCGCCGAGGGGATCGAGCAGCCCTACGGGCCGGACGCCACGTTTGAGCTCTCCATGGAGATCTCGAATGCCACCAAGGCGTGGACGGAGGCCCTGCTTTGGGCGGATAACCTCAAGACGGACGGGACCTCCATCGGCGACGGCAGGAGCAACCGGGTGACCAAATGCGACTGGCAGACCCGGTATGTTCCCGAGGAAGGACGAACCCGCCCCGTGCTGGTGGAACGCCGGCTCGATCTCGAGCAACTCGTGGGGGACGATTTCAAGAAACGCTCCCCGGCCGAGGCCCGCGTTGCGGGCCAGGCGACCGGGTCCCCGAAGGCCCAGGCCTCGGTGGACGTGGCGGCGCGCAACGCCCTGCAAGCGGCCGAGGCCGCCCTGCTCCAGAAGGCCGGCGTCCTACGCAAACCGGCTGGCCTGGCCCTGATGGAGACCCTGGTGAAACTGGCCACCTGGGCCCAGGAGCATGATCCCGCCCAGCTGCCTGTCGTCCAGGTTCACATCGCGGAGATGGTCGACTCGCTCACGGCCGACTCCGGCGGCACCCCGGCCGCCACACCGGCCCCGGCCGCCATCGATTCGACCTCACCCCGGTGGGTGGGCCTGGCCGCCTACGCCGGGGCCCTCATCGATGCCTCGGCCATGGATGTCTTCAAGGATGCTCCCTCCGTCCGGCAGTCCTTCCTCACCCAGGCGAGCAAGCTCATCCGGGCCGAGGCCGGGGTGGCCGGCCGGCTCTCCTCGCTCATCCCCTCCATCCGGCCCGTCGACCTCGGGCTCCCGGGCGACCTGATGGTGAACCGGGTGTTCGGGGAGGTCCAGTTCCACCGCGACACGGGACTCGTGAATGGCACCTTCGGCGGCCGCCTCGAGTTCCCCGACCTGCAAAATGCCTATTTCGAAATCAACAAGGCGACCCTCGACAGCAACTTCAACTTCTCAATCGATGCGGCCACCGCCGGCCCGCTCCCGATCGATGGCGTGAGCCTCGCGGCAACCCTCAAGGCCAGCGGCGGGCTCCACCAGCCGCTTCTGCTGAACGGAACCGGCAAGCTGAACCTCAACAACGGGCCCGACGTCGCGGTGACTCTGAGCTTCGACCAGGCGGCCCGCACCCTCTCGTTCGACACCGCGGTCACGGACCTCCAGTCGCTCCGCCTGACCGACGACGCGGTGCTGTTCAATGCGGGATTCGGGTTCACCCTCAAGCCGACCGCACAGACCGGGGAACTCCACGCCACCGGAACCGCAGGCCTCTTCGCCAAGGGGCCCCTTCCCACCACGGTCACAAGGACCAACTTTCACCTCATCGTGGATGGGCTGACCGCATCGATCCTGTTCCACCCCGGGGGGCTTGAGCTCCACGCCACGAACGGAACACTCCGGCTGCCGGACTTCTTCAAGGCCGGGCTCTGCACCCCGGCCGCCCCCGGCTCGGGGCCCGCCATCGCCCTGAGCCCGCTCCACCCCGTGGTGGTCTCGTTCGCCACGGATGATGGGCACGGCAACCCCTCGCTCGCTTTTGCGGGAGAGATCGACTTCGCAAACATCGGGTTCAACGTCCCCGGCATGGAGGGCCTGGGTGGGGAGCTCTGCAGCGCGCGACTGCTCTTCAGCGACCGCCAGCTGCCGGCGTTCACGAACCTCAACGGGACGGTGAGCATTCCCCTCCCCCCGGGCCAGACTTCCCGGGTCGACATCCTGAACGGCGCCTGGAGGGTCGACGGGTTTCCCACCGGCAAGATCGCGCTCCGCAACGACCTCACCCTCCTCGACCAGGGGGGGCTGAGCTTCAAGCTCCTCGCGCTCGGGAACACGAACTGCCCCCGAGGGAGCGCGCTCACGCTGTCCAGGGGAACGGACGGCCTCCCGCATCTCGCGGTCGACGGCGGGGTCGAGGTCGACCTGCCGGCCACCATGCTCACGGGGGAGAACGGCGACAAGGTCGGGGCCGTGGCCTGCGGCACCCTGTACCTCGATCCCCCACCGGCGCTTCCCGACCTCCGGATCGACACCCTGGGAGCCACGGGCACATTTCATCTGGGCGGAGCCGGGGGGCTCCTGGTCACCGGGGCTTCGCTGACGTTCAGCGGGTTCGAGAACCTGTTCAACCCGACTCCCGACCACCCGTTCCAAGCCCACCTCGGGGGGACGCTCAAAATCCCGAGCGGGCCGGCCTTCACGCTCAACGACGCCCGCTTTGTCCTCTTCGACCGGACCCGGCTTCCCCGATTTGACATCGCCGGCATGGGATACGACGCACGCGGGTTCACCCTCGCCCAGGCCCTCCCGGCTGTGGTGAACGGGGCGAGCTTCACCTTCAAGAACCGCAACCTTGAGCTTCCGTACCTGCTCGCCCCCACGAATGTGACCCTCACCCTGAGCGCCGCGGTCTCGATCCCCTCGGCCGACGATCCGTACGTCGCGGGCCGGGTCGACAACATCAAGGTCTCGGTGGACGCGAACGGGATCCCCCGGATCGAATCGATCGCAGGGCTCGGCCTCCAGGTCGGAGGGATGGCGATCCCGCCCATCGAGGAGCTCGGGGGGCAGCTGTACATCGGCGGGCTGACCCCGGATCCCAGCAAGATGTACTTCGCCGGACGGGTTGCGGGAAGCTATCAGGGATACAAGCTCAAGGCCCTGGTGGCGTTCAACCTCGCGGGCCCCATCGGCATGTGCCTCGACGTGAATGCCGGGAACGTCGGTATCCCCGTCGCCCAGACCGGGATCCTGATCAGCGGTGCCTCGGGCGGAATCTCGTTCGTGAACAAGAACACGGACCCGTGCGATTTCACGACCTACATGAACGCCAACGGCGAGCCGCTCTCCACCATGGTGCAGCTCCCGGCCGCCATGAGCTGGGCGTCGCTGAAGGAGATCACCAACCGGTTCTACCACGCAGTCCAGGCCTACCTGCCTCCTCCCCCTGGGCCCTCCCCGGCGGAGGTCATCCCCCCGTTGATCGCCCCGCCGGCGGTGCCGGAGCAGCCTTCGGCAGGCGATCCCGGGAGCGGGCCCGCTCTCGCCTCCCTGCCCGTGATGCAAAACGGGTTCGACTGCCCGGGAGATTGCCCCCCCGCCACGGTCAACATCTTCTGCCAGCCCCATCCCGACCAGGCCCGGTTCACCAACCGGGTGATCGCCAAGTTCAGCTCCATCGACGAGCCGACCCTCAACAACGTCCTGCACATCACCCCGCAGAGCATCGCCGCCCTCGGGAGCAGCGCAACCGCGGTGGCCACCAACATCGCACACCAGATCCGGGGTTACGTCTTCAGCATCACGCCGCCCCCCAAGACCGATCTCCTGGGGCCGGGGCGGAGCGCGCAGATCCTGTCAGTGGTCAACGAGTCGTTCGATGCCATGGAGCGGGTGTTCGCCGATGTGCTCAAGGGCGTGCTCTCCACGAACAACGCCTCGGAGTTCTACGCCGTGATCCGCGACAAGGTGTATGAGGGGGCCCCGTGTCCCGATTGCACCTTCAAGGTCACCGGCACCGTCACCCATGTGGCGGTCTCCTCCTTCCTCTCGGGGACCGTCGGGGCCACCCTCAGCACGGCGGGCACCGTCGGCCTGGTGGGGAACGTGAACGTGCTCGGGATCCCGGTCGGCAAGGCCAAGGGGTTTATCGCCGCCACCGACGAGAAGGGGAACCCGAACCCCTCCCTCTGCGGCGAGGTCCGGGCGGTCGTCGGTCCGCTCGACCTCGGGGACGTGGCCGCCAGCATGACCTGCAAGGACTGCGTCACGGGTGTGCTGGCCGAGTTCGCCAAGCTCACCCAGTGCCTGGGCGAGCCGGTGATCCGGCAGCTGGCGCAGAAGGTGGCCCCGCAGCTCGCGACCCTCCCGGGGGCCGATATCCTCACGCTGATGAGCGACAACGAAAAGCTGGCGTTCATGGCCGAGCTGTTCCAGCTCCCGCCCCAGGCCGACCTGGCGGCCTGCTTCCTGACGCAATTCAGCAACGCCTGGACCCGCGTGCAGCCTCAGTTGATGGTCTGCGGGCAGATCGAGCCGAAGATCTTTGGGTTCCCCATGGCGGGCAAGCTGGTTGACCTTGAGG
>DMJJ01000512.1 GCA_003452185.1 Verrucomicrobiales bacterium
CCTTTCCCGACGAACGAGTGGATGGACAACATTGTTTCCACCATCGTCCCGAAGCATGCCCGGAACAAGCTGGAGAGCGAGCGGGAGGTGGACTTCTCGTACTATCTGCCGGGGGTGGGGCGGTTCCGGACGAACGTCTTTCAGCAGCGCGGCAGCTGGTGCATGGCGATGCGGTATGTGAAGACGCAGGTGGCGAGCTTTGAGGAGCTCGGCCTGTTGCCGATCCTGCGCGACCTCGCGGAGTCGCCGCGGGGGATCATCCTGGTGGCCGGGTCGACCGGTTCGGGCAAGTCGACGACCCTGGCTGCGATGATCGAGCACATCAACGGGCACAGCCGGAAGCACATCGTGACCCTGGAGGATCCGATCGAGTATGTCTTTGAGGACAACCAGTCGGTGATCGAGCAGCGGGAGGTGGGTCTCGACACGCTCTCGTTCCAGCACGCCCTCAAGCATGTGCTGCGACAGGACCCGGATGTGATCATGGTCGGCGAGATGCGGGATGCGGTGAGCTTCCAGGCGGCGATGAGCGCGGCCGACACCGGTCACCTGGTCCTTTCCACGCTCCACACCACGAACGCGAGCCTCTCGGTGACGCGCATTTTGGACTTTTTCAAGGCGGACGAGCGGGAGCAGATCCGTCGTCAGCTTGCCGGCACCCTCCGGGCGGTGATCTGCCAGCGGATGATCCCGACCCTGGCCGGGGCGATGACTCCCGCGCTGGAGATCATGATCAACACCCCGACGATCAGGAAGCTTCTTGAGGAAAACCGTCTCGACAAGCTGCCGGCGGCGATCGAGACCGGCACGGATGACGGGATGCTGACCTTCAACCAGGCGTTGTTCCAGCTGGTGAAGGAGGGGAAGATCAGCGAGAAGAGCGCTCTCGAGAAGGCGACGAACGCCCAGGCCCTCGAGATGAATTTCCAGGGGATTTTCCTGAGCGAAGGAAAGCGGATCCTTGGATAACCCCGCCCACCAGAACTCCCCCCAACCCCGCCCTGCGGATCGGCGCCAGTTCGTGGCGGCCTGCTGCGCGGCGGTGGCGGCCACGGCGGCGGCGGCGGTTCCTGTCGCCGCCGGCCTGGGGGTGTTGACCGACCCGGTGCGTCGTCATGTCGGCGGGGGAGGGTTCCTGAAGGTGGCCACCCTGGCGGCGCTCCCCGAGGATGGGACTCCGCGGAAGTTCCCGGTCGTGGCCACCCGCGTCGATGCCTGGAGCCGGAGCCCCGGCGTCCCGGTCGGGGCGGTGTACCTGCGGAGGGTGCAGGGAGCCCGGGTCGAGGCCCTCAATGTCTCCTGCCCGCACGCAGGGTGCTCGGTGGACTTTGACGCCGACCGCCACCAGTTTCGCTGCCCCTGCCACGACAGCCTGTTTGGAATCGACGGGGGGATCACGGACCGCCGCAGCCCCAGCGCCCGGCCGCTGGATGCCCTGGAGGTTCAGGTGCGGGAGGGAGGGGAGGTCTGGGTGCGGTTCCAGAACTTCCGTGCCGGGACGGCCCAAAAGATCCCGATCGCATGAACCGGCTGTTCGACTGGCTGGACCACCGGACGGGCTACCGTTCACTGGTTCACGAGGCCTTGCATGAGAACGTCCCGGGCGGGTCCCGGTGGCGTTACATCTGGGGGAGCGCCCTCACCTTCGGAATCTTCGTCCAGTTCATCACGGGATTGTTTCTCTGGATGGCCTACAGCCCGAGCGCCGGCAGCGCGTGGGAGAGCGTTTACTACATCCAGAACGAGATGACCGCAGGGTGGCTCCTGCGGGGGATTCACCACTCGATGGCCCAGCTGATGACGGTGCTGCTTGTGCTGCACTTCATGCAGGTGGTGATTGATGGCGCCTACAAGGCCCCGAGGGAGATCAACTTCTGGTTCGGGCTTGGGCTGCTGGGGGTTGTCCTCGCCCTGTCATTGACCGGCTACCTGCTGCCCTGGGACCAGAAGGGATATTGGGCGACGCGGGTGGCGACGAACATCGCGGGGGTCACCCCGCTGATCGGCCCGTGGGTGCAGAGGATCCTGATCGGGGGCCCCGACTACGGGCATCACACGCTGACGCGGTTCTTCGCCCTGCACGCGGGGTGGCTCCCGGGCCTGTTGGTGGTGCTGATTGCGGGGCACATCTACCTGTTTCGAAAGCACGGGCTCACGGCGGCGGAGCCCCGGCGCAAGGCGGACGAGCCGTTCTGGCCCGACCAGGTGCTCAAGGATGCGGTGGCGTCGCTGGCGGTGATGGCGGCCGTGCTGGTGATGATTTTTTGGCCGCGGATCTCCGGCGCAGGAGGCCCGCTCGGGGCGGATCTCTCGGCCCCGGCCGATCCCTCGGAGCTGTACTCCGCCGCGCGACCCGAGTGGTATTTTCTCTTCCTGTTCCAGCTTCTGAAATACTTCCCCGGGGAGAGCGAAGTCTGGGGGGCGATCGTGCTTCCGGGGGTTGGGATTTCGATCCTCCTGGCGATGCCGTTCCTGGGCCGTTGGAGGCTGGGCCACCGGTTCAACATCGTGTTTCTGGCAACAGGGCTGGCAGGGGCCGCGGCCCTGACGCTGCTCGCCTGGCGGGCGGACCGGCTGTCGCCGGAGTTCCAGGTGGCCCGGAGGATGGCCGACCGGGAGGCGGAGCGGATGATGGTGCTCGCGGGGTCGCCCCTGGGGATCCCTCCCTCGGGGGGGGCGAGCCTCCTGCGGCAGGACCCGTTCATCCAGGGGCCGAAGCTCTTTGCCAAACATTGTTCCAGCTGCCACCGGTGGGGCGGGGAGGATGGCCAGGGGGGGATTCCCCGGGACCCGGCCTCGGCGGCCGACCTGAAGGGGTTTGCGACCCGGGAGTGGCTTGCGGGACTGCTGGACCCGGCCCGGGTGGCCACGTCGAATTACTTTGGGGGGACGAAGCTCTCGGATGGGAAGATGTCGCGGTTCGTACGGAAGGAGGTCTCCCGGTTCACCCCGGCCCAGAGGGAGGAGCTGACCGGGGTGCTGGCGGCCATATCCGCAGAGGCGGGCCTGAGGGGGCAGGCGAAGGCCGATCGGCGGGATGCGGCCCTGATTGCCAGGGGGCGCGAGGTGATCCGCACGGACTCGATGCGCTGCACGGAGTGTCACGCCTTCCGGAAGGCGGATGAGGACGCCTCGGCGCCCGAGCTCACCGGCTACGGATCCCGGGAGTGGCTCATCGCTCTGGTCGGGGATCCGGCCCACGCCCGATTCTATGGGAAGCGGAATGATCGGATGCCCCGCTTCGCGGCCGACCAGGTCCTGGACGCGGAGTCGATCGGGCTCGTGGTTGACTGGCTCAGGGGGGATTGGTATGAGCCGGGGGAACCGCATGCCAGGGCTTCTCACTGAGTTCATCCCGGCCACCGGGCCGCAGGCGTCGCGCCATCTCATGGTCGTGCTCCACGGCCTGGGGGACAGCCCGGCCGGCTACCGATGGCTTCCCGGGGAACTCGGACTCCCATGGCTCTCCTATCAGCTGGTGTGCGCCCCCGACTTCTACCATGGGGGGTACTCCTGGTTTGATATCGACGGGGAGATGCGCCCGGGGATCGACCGAAGCCGCCAGCTCCTGACGGAGCTTCTCGACAAAGATCGGGCCGAGGGGTTCCCGACCGGGGAGACCTTCCTCTTTGGTTTCTCCCAGGGCTGCCTGATGACCCTGGAGACGGGGCTTCGGTACCCGCACCGATTCGCGGGCCTCGTGGGGATCAGCGGATGGCTTCCCGACCATGCCCAGCTCGTGGCGGAGATGCCTCCGGTGGCCCGGCAGCAACGGATCCTGGTGACCCACGGGACACACGATCCGTTGCTCCCGATCGCCCCCGTGCGAGCGCAGATGGCGGCCCTTCGGGGTGCGGGGCTTGACCTGACCTGGCAGGAATACCCCAAGGCCCACACCTTGCACGGGGATGTGGAGATCGCCCTGATACGACGGTTTCTCGAGGCCGGAGGCCCCCCTCAACCCGGGGGACGGGGATGACAAAAAAAGGCCTCAGTCGCTTGTTCGCCACTGATTCCGGGTTAGATTACCTTCGTGCCTGAGATTATGTCCGATACCCGAAAGCAATTGCGTCGGGCGGTGTGCGGTGCCTGCATGGCGAACAACTGGATCCCGGGGGATCTGGCTCCGTTGGAGACGGTTCCGTGCTCGAAGTGCCATCACCCCGTCATCCTCCCCACCAAAATCCACCAGTTCGAGCTGCGGGAGGTCGTCGCCTCAGGGGGGATGGGAACGGTCTATCGGTCGATGGATGTGAACCTGGAACGGATCGTCGCGGTGAAGCTGATGAAGCGGGAGATCGCCGAGGACAAGGAGGCAATGGCGAGCTTCTACCGGGAAGCCCGGGCCGGGGCGGCGCTCAACCACCAGAACATCATCCACATTTACACTTTCGATGAATTTGAGGGACGTCCGTTCCTTGTCATGGAACTGGCGGACCACGGGAGCCTCGATTCCCTGATCGAGAAGAACCGCACGGTGGAAGAGGTGCAGGTGCTGGATGTCGGCATCGCGATGTGCTCGGCACTGGAGTCGGCGCTCAAGCGGAACTTCCTCCACCGTGACATCAAGCCCGGCAACATCCTTTTCAACGCCGAGGGGGAGCCGAAACTCGTCGACTTCGGACTGGCCCGCGAGGCAGAGATCACCCATGAGGCGGAGGGATCGGTCTGGGGGACGCCCTACTACATCGCCCCCGAAAAGGTGAAGCGGGAGGGGGAGACGTTCCACTCCGACATGTACAGCCTCGGGGGAACGCTCTATCATGCGCTGACAGGCCACGTGCCGTTCGAAGCCGAGGACATCGAGGCGATCATCAAGGCCCACATCGAGACGCCGCTCACCCCGCCGATCAGCGTCCGCCCCGACATCACGCAGCAAACGAACGACGCCCTGGTGCAGGCAATGGCCAAGTCTCCCCAGGAGCGATTCGAGACCTACTTTGAGTTCCGGATGGCGCTGGAGTCCGCCCGCACAGCGCTCCTCTTCTCCATCCACCGCCCGGGGGAGCCGGAAAAGGGGTTCAAGAGCTGGTTCCGCCGCTAAGCCAGGCAGGGCTGGGTTGAACGGAGCTGAGTTGAGTTGAGCGGAGCTCATTGGCCCCGCACCTCCGGGCAGTCCCTGCGGTCTGACGCGTTCCGGCGTCGCAGGGGGAATGGCTCGTCGGAGACTCGCCCTACCGCGGGAGGGGGGGCCGCGGAGCGTGAGCGATCAGGGGGCGGGGGTCACGAGCCTGAAATAGAGTCCTCGGGTCCGGGTGGGGATCTGGATCCAGATCGAGGTCATCTGGGTGACGGGAGTGGCCGCCGAGGTCATCCCGGTCGCGGTCCACGTCGCGGGGCGAAGGGTGGGGCTCGACTCGACGGCGTAGGAGGCTCCTGCCACGGCTTCAAATTCGATCACCGCATCCCCCGTAGAGCCGATACTGATGCCGGCGATGCGCGGGGTCCCGAGCCGCCCGGGGCCGGGGGCCGAGGCCACCCAGTTCACGGGGTCGTTTGCGAAGCCCTCGAGCTTCACCCGGTGAAGGCATTTCCCAAGCCCGTCGGTCCCCGTGGGCCAGGGGGCGGCATCGCCGTACTGAAGCCGTTCGACAAGGATCGTCGGGAGAAAGCCGGCGTCGGGGTGAGGCGGCACCTGGACCGGATCGGGCTTCACCAGATCGATCGTCCCTCCGGAATTCGTCAGCTTCCCTTTCCACGGGCCCAGGAGAAGGGTGTCGGCGGGAAGGGCGTATTTGGCCCGGAACGCCGCGGCCTGTGCCGTGTCGGTGTCGGGGTTGAACCCGACGATCAGGATGTGGGCCTCGGGCTGAGCCGTCATGAGACGGGGAAACTGGTAGGTCACCACGCCGGCGAGGCTCCAGCTGTTGGTCGGAGCGCCCGGGAGGATGTTCTCCGTCGCGAGGTCGTAGAGGCGGACCGCGGCCCCGGTGATGTTGTACAGCTCGACGTACTCATCCAGGATGTTGTCGTTGGTGCCGACATCCGTCGGGTGATACATGACCTCCCGGATGACGAGGGGTCCGACGGCAGGATAGGCGTTGGCCTTCCCCTTCCCCTGCCGGAACTGGTCGACAACCACGGGGGCATCGACACCAAAGGTCCGCTGCGACATCGCCACGAACTCCTCCCCGATCGAGGTGACATAGCGACCAAAGGAGACGCCGTTCTGTCCCCCGCCAAACTTGACCTCACCCCGCCCTCCCAGGAGGTTGCCGGCGCTGTCGGCCGAGTACAGCTGGCAGGAGTCGCCGTGAGCGGAGTTGAAGGTGAAGTTCGGATAGGCGGGGTTCGAGTTCCTGAAGGCGTTTTCGTACACGACGTAGTAGCCCCCGGCCGGCACGATTGTGTTGGGGGGAAACTGGTACCGCTTCGGCGTGTTGCGGCTGTTGCTCATCCACCAGTATCCGATGTTCACGGGAACCGGGGTCGGGTTGAAAAGCTCGACGGCATCCTCCAGGGGCGGGTCGGTGTGCGTCAGGATCTCGTTCACGACCACGTTGGTGATCGGCTGGAAGTTGCTTATTCCAGGGCTCGGCTTCGCGAGGAACTGGATCGAGCTGCTGCCGTCGGGGAGCCGCCCCTGGGAGATATCAATGGACTGGGCCCCGAAGATCACGCGATCGAGCAGGGTGATGGGATTCGTCATGTAGAGGGTGATGGTCTCCCCGGCACTCCCGATCTTGAAATCGAGATGGTTCGGATCGGACTTCGCGAGGTTCGAGGCGAAGAACTCAAGGTACTCGTCCGGCGCGATGAACGAAAGGGCCCGGATCGGCCGGTTGGTGAGGGGAAAGGAGGTCTTGTCGGTGAACACCAGGCCGCCGAGCGACACCGGGAGCGGGTCGGTGTTATACAGCTCGATCCAGTCATCCCCCGTGGAGGGGCGGGCCATCCATTCGTTGATCCGGAGGTTGATCTGGTTTCCCACTGGCTGAGCGGTGTTGGCGAGAGCGGGGGTGGGTCGGGTCAGCACCCAGGGGGAGGCCGATCCGCCGTTGGGCATGCGGCCGATCGAGTAGTCCGCCGGCTGCAGCCCGAACTTGAGCGAGTCGAGGAGCGTCGTGCCGGAGTTTCCGTACAACCCGACCTCCTCGCC
>DMJJ01000396.1:0-16458 GCA_003452185.1 Verrucomicrobiales bacterium
CCGCCGTCGCCGAGCCGACGCCCCCCCCCAGCCTCCAGTGGTTCCAGCGGCTGGGGGCCGAGGCCCAGGATCTCGTCCCGGCACCCGGGGGGGGATGGTTCCTCACGGGTGGGTTTCACGGGTTGGGGCGGATTGCCGAAACGAGCCCTGTTTCCGTCGGACAGGGAGACCTGTTCCTGGCGAGGTTCGATGCGCTTGGTCGCCTGCAGTGGATCCGGACGGCCGGAGGGGCGGGGGATGAGGTGGGGCGTCGTCTGGCGGTGGATCAACAGGGGAACATCGCCGTGCTCGGCCTCGCCCGCGGCGGGTCAGACGGAATCCGGATCGCGTTTGGGAGCACGGAGATTTCAACCCCCGGCGACACCGCGCCGTTCATCGCCCGGTACACCTCCGGGGGGCAGCTGCTTTGGGCCCGGATTCAGGAGGGCGTCGTGGACGCCGACCTTCTCTCCGGTGACGCCTCAGGGACTCTGGTGTTCAGCGGACGCGATGCCTCCGGGGCGCCCCTCCTGAGGTCCCTGGCGGCCGGGGATGGGCAGGTGCGATGGAGCGTCGCCCCCGGCGGCCCGGGTCGCACCGAGATCACTTCGCTCACCTCCGCCCCCGACGGCTCGACCTGGATCGGGTGCACGACGCTCGGTGCAACGCGGTTTGGTTCCTTTCTCCCGGCCTCCGACGGAACGCTGCTGGTGCGGCTCGGGGCGGGTGGTCTGTTTCAGGGGGTCAACCGCCTCGGGCCGGGCATCACCCGCATCGGACAGATGGCGTTCGACCCCTCCGGCAACCTGCTCCTTGCGGGGACCTACGACGGCCGGTCGCCCGATGCCCAGGGGTTGTCCTTCGGCCCGGTCACCTTGAACGGTGCGGGCAAGGGGGAGGGGTTCCTTCTCAAGTTGAGCCCGGAGGGAAGCCCTGTCTGGGGACTCCGGGCGGGAGGGGCCGGGGATGATTCCACGGGGCGGTTCAGTCCCGACGGACAGGGGGGCGTCGCACTTCCGATTTCAGTGGTGGGGAATGCCTCGATCGACTCGACGCCGCTTCCGGGCGTTGGATCCCGATCGTACCTGGCTCATGTGAATTCCGGGGGAACGGTCGATTGGGTTTCAGCCAGCCACCCGGGGGGAATGACCTGTGCGGGGGTCGATTCCCAGAATCGGATCGCCCTTCTCTGTGACTCGGACGGCACCCCGGTTGCCTTGGAGGATCCCGCCTACGGGCCGCCGGCCGTGGGCCCGGGGCGTCTGATCGAGGGGCTCGGCATCGACCCGGGGGGCCCCTATTGCGTCGTCCAGCCGGTGGGTGGGGTGTTTGCCCCGGGTAGCTTTGTGGAACTTCGGGTGACGGCAGGAGGGCTTCCATCGTTTCAGTATCAATGGAGTTTCAATGGACGGACCCTCCCGGGTGAGAACCGTCCCGTGCTGGTGCGCGCGGAACTCTCGGCCGGGGAGTCGGGCGTTTATCGCGTTGCCGTCTGCAATGGCCTGGGGTGCACCGAGAGCGTGGAGGCTCGACTTGAAGTGGCGGGGTTGCCTCCTCCTGCTGCGGTCGACTGGGTGCGCCAGCCGTGGGAGGGACCGGGCTCCGCGACCGGGGCTGCCTGGCCGAACCTGGTTGAGGGGGCGACGGACGGGGCGGGCAACCTCTATCTGCTCTGCGCGCTGGCGGGGGGAGGGAGCTTCGAGGGAATCGAGATCCCGACCCCGCATGGGGGAGCTGGCTTCCTCCTCGCATCCTACACCCCGGCGGGGATCCTTCGCTGGGGGGTGATGGATGGCACGGGGGGGAGCGCGACGCCGCTTCATCTGGCCGTGGATCCCGCCGGCAACTCATGCGTCACGGGGTGGCAGCCCTCGGGTGCGACCTTCGCCGGGTTCGTGGCCCGGTACTCCCCGGCGGGACGTCAGCTTTGGGCGACCGCCACGCCCGGCGTCTGGCGTGGAGGCGTTGCCACGGATGCGGCGGGGAATGCGTTCGTCCTGAGCTCGGAGGGATCGCACGCTTTTCTCGAGGCCTTCTCGCCCGCAGGGGCGGGCCAAGCGAGGGTAGACCTGGCGGGTTGGCTCGGAGCCTCGGCGATCGCGAGCGGGCCGATCGCCGCGGACCCGCAGGGAAACAGTTATCTCATCCTCCCCCTGGCGAACCCGGTCACCCAGTGGGGCAACAGCTACCAGCCGACGGGGAAGGGGGATGTGGTGATCGCGAAGTTTCACCCGGAGGGGGGGCTGGCGTGGGCTCGCCAGCTTCGGGCCAACGGGTCAGTGCGGCTGTTTGACCTCTCGGTGAATGCGGCGGGCGAGGTCGGTGTGTGCGGGGCGCTCTATGGCGGACTCCCTGCGGATCTCGGGGGCCGCGTGCTGACCCCCTCATCGGCGTTTGCTCCATTTGTGGCGCGCTACGCAGCGGACGGCTCGCTCCTCTGGGCGCGACCGGTGGAGGCGGACTTCGATTTCCTCGGGGGCTACGCCCGCGTCCTCACCGATCGGGCCGGGGGTCTGGTGGCGGCCTTCCGATGCGGAACTCCCTTTGCACTCGGAAACATCCCGTTCTCCCCAAGCCCGGGTGGCAACTTGTTTGTGACACGATGGACCCCCACCGGAGAGATCGACTGGGTGCGACAGGGGGAATCGGATGCGGGTCAGGTACTCGCGGGTGACCCCAACGGCGGCCTCTACCTTGGGGGCACCGTGGAAGGAACCCTCCACTTGGGTGCGGAAACAAGGGTGGCCGACCTCGGTGGCCATAACCGCGTGCTCTGGGTCGCCCGACTCCTCCCGAGACCCCGCTTACAGCTTACCCCAGGGGATGGGGGGGGCCTGCAGCTTGAGGTGACCGGGGATTATGCCGGCCTCTACGACTTGGAGTGGAGCAGCGATCTTCACGATTGGACCTTCCTCGGTACCTACCCGGCATCCGGAGAAGGGTTGGAGCTCCCGCTGCTTGGGCCATCGAGTGATCCTCAGCGGTACTACCGGGCGCGTATCCACCAGTGAGCTGAGTCGCGACTCCGCACGACGCCGCAACGAAAGGGCCGTGTGGCCAAACCGACGCAGACCGCGGATGGCAGTGGGCTTGTGGAAACCATCCTCCGAGCGCATCGTCTCCTGGATGACGCGTGGAATGCTGCCTCCGCTCCTGCTGCCGCTTCTGCTTTCCCTCCTGACTCCACTTCCCCTCGTTGCGGTGCCCGGGGGTGATGGACCGGTTCCCGCCTCTCCCCCCTCCCGGAGCAGCCCTCTCCTGGCGACCACGAATCTTTGGACGATCCGTCTCAGCTTCAGCACCGGTTCGTGGGCCGCGCTCGCCCCGGATGAGAAGGCGCGCCGGGGCCCACCTCCGCGGCGACCGGGATGGGGACCTCCCCCCGGAGGGCCGGGAAGACTTGGGGTGGAGTTTCCCTGGACCCACTGCCGGGTGGAATGGGATGGGGAGGCCCTCGAGACTGTGGCGGTCCGGTACAAAGGGAATTCCTCCTTCGGGATGTCGGGCGACGGGCTCAAGAAGCCGTTCAAGCTCGATTTCAACCGGGGCGCCCCAGGGAGGTCGTTCCGGGGGATCGACAAGCTCTCGTTGAACAACAATTTCAACGACGCCACCCAGCTCCGCGAGGCCGTCGCGTTCGAGGCCTGCCGTGCGGCCGGCCTCCCGGCCCCGCGGACCGCATTCGCCCGGCTGTACCTCTCCGTGCAGGGGGAACGGACCAACGAGTACCTCGGTCTCTACACGCTGGTGGAGGGGGTCGAGGGGAGGTTTCTCAAGGAGCACTTCAAGACGAAGAAGGGGTTGCTCCTGAAGCCCGACCGGCTGCGGACCCTGGAGTATCTCGGGGAGGGGTGGGAGTCGTACACCAATCGCTACCAACCGAAGGAGGCGGTGCCGGCTGGGGAGGAACGTCGGTTCATCGCCCTCACCCGCTTGATCGCTCAGGCCGACGATGCAACGCTGGCCAGCGAGCTCCCGGCGCGCCTCGACCTGGAGAACTTCTTCCGGTACGTGGCGGTGACTGCCTTGCTCGCCAACTACGACTCGTTCATCGGCAACGGTCACAATTACTACTTTTTCCAGCCGGCGGGTGGGGGGAAAGGGGCCTTCATCCCGTGGGACTTCAACGAGGCGTTCGGGGGACATCCGATGGCCGGCACGCGACGGGATCAAGCCGGGTGGAGCATCCTGCATCCGTCGGCAGGAGAGAACCGGCTGGTCGACCGGGTGCTGGCCAACCCCGAGTGGGCTGCCCGCTATCGACGCCTTGTGGAGTCACTCCTTGTTGGGGCGTGTCGTCCCGATCGCCTGCAGGCCTCGGCCGCGCGGTTGGCCGCCATCGTCCAGGAGGCTGCGTTCGACGAGTCTCCCGTCGCGAAAGCCCAGTTCCAGCGAATCGCCCTCGGGCAACTCTCCATCCCGGCGCCACGGAGGTCGCGTGGCGACTTTCCCCCGGGGCCTCCACCGGACCGTCCGCCCGGACCGCCGCCGCCGCCGGGAGGCCCTCCCCCATTCGGCCCCGGGGCCCGGGAGGATCTCCCCCTTGCCGACTGGATCACCCTCCGGTCCCGGAATCTTACCGAGGAGCTCGCCGGAAACCGCGACGCCCCAAGCCCCCGGATGCGACGACCGTTTTAACTTCTTTTCCTGTTGAGGCACGGCGGCCCGGAATGTCATATGTATGCGTATGAAATCCGAGGCCTCTCCGAAGGCACCCCTTACGATGACGCAGTGGTTGATCTGCACGATTGCGTCGATCGGGTTCGCGTTCGACATCTATGTGCTGCTGATGCTGCCGCTGATTATCAAGCCGGCCTTGGCAGCGCTGGGGGGTGCGGGAGCCGACGGGGTTCCGTTGCTGGTCCCGGGGAGTCCTGATTACATCCGGTGGGCGCGGGTCCTGTTTTTTGTCCCCGCCATCGCGGGGGGAGTCTTCGGGTTGGTGGGGGGGTACCTGACCGACCGGCTTGGCCGGCGGCGGGTGCTCACGGCGAGCATCATCCTCTATTCGGCCTCCACGCTGGCGTCGGGATACGCGACGAGCCTCGAGCAGCTGCTGGTGATGCGCTGCCTGGTGTTCATCGGGGTGTGTGTTGAGTTTGTGGCGGCGGTGGCCTGGCTGGCCGAGCTGTTCCCTGATCCCGAGCGACGGGAGAAGGTGCTGGGATACACGCAGGCCTTTTCCTCCATCGGGGGACTCCTGGTGGCCGGGGCCAACGGGCTTGCGGTGGAGTGGGCTGCCGGACTGCCGGCCATCCATGGGGGTCACGAGGCCTGGCGCTACACACTGATGTCGGGGCTGATCCCGGCGATTCCCCTCCTCTTCATCCGGCCGTTCCTCCCGGAGTCGCCGGTCTGGCAGGCGAAGCGCGCGGCGGGGCAGCTGCGTCGCCCGAGCTTCGGCGATCTCTTCACCCAGGAGCTTCGCCGGGTGACGCTGACCTCCACCCTGATTTTTGCCGCCTGTTACGGACTCGCCTTTGGTGCGATCCAGCACCTTCCGCAGATTGTTCCCGGGATGGCCGATGTGCGGGCCCTGGTGAAGTCGCGTCAGGAAGAGCTCACCCGCAAGGCGGAGGCCGACGGCAAGCCGAAGCCGACCCCCAAGGCCCTGGCCATCGCGGGCAAGGCCGTGGAGGAGGGGGCTGCCGCCGGGGTGCAAAAGTGGCAGGAGCTGGGTGGCCTGGTGGGCCGGTTCGCCCTCGCGCTTCTCGCGCTGAGGATCGCCAGCCGACGCAACCTGCTCCGCATTTTCTTCCTTCCGGCCCTGGTCTACGTGCCGCTCCTCTTCTGGTGGATCGGGAGCAACCTGGGGGCCGAGGGGAACCTTGGGACGGTGAAATGGGCCGTGGCCGCAGCCGGGTTCCTGGTGGTGGCGACCTTCAGTTTCTGGGGGAATTATCTCCCCCTGGTTTACCCGATCCACCTGCGTGGGACGGGGGAGAGTTTTGCGGCGAACATCGGGGGGCGTGTCCTGGGGACCTCTGCCGCCTGGTTCACCTTCACCCTTTCCGCCGCCACTCCGCCGAGTCCGTCGAAGATCGCCATGACCGCGGCCGCTGTCGCCGGGGTCTTCGCCCTCGTCGGGGCGATCCTCATCCAGTGGCTGCCGGAGCCAAAGTCCGGTTCCTCCGGGGAGTAACGCCACGGGAGCGGTGCCCCCCGCGGGAGCGCCGCCTGGCAGGGAAGCGGGTTTGGGCTGGGGTCGACTCGCGCTCTTCTCCTTGGGAATCGCGGTGACGCGGACTGCAGGGGACGAGGAGGGAGAGATCCTTTCCGGTTTGTCCTTCGTGGCGGCGATCCCTCCATCGCTCGCCCCGGTCCTCAAACGGTAGCCCCTCCATCAGAAGTGTTCTTCTCAGTCCGCGTCACTGCACCTCTGCGTCACTGCGTTTCCAAAGCGGAGTCGGACGGGCGTGAACGGCGTGGGGACGGACGACCTGTCGGCGTGACCCCCGCGGAAGGGGTTCTGCCGGGCCGGGAGGGGAAGAAGATTCCCACCCGCGTTCACTCCCCCCCGGGGGGGTGGGGGGGGCAAAAATTGAGCGAAGAATCTCCCCCGATTCTTCGTCTGGGTATTGCATTGCCATGCACGACGTGTCGAAATGACCCTTACGAATCGCCTATGCCTATGAAAACCTCCTCCCTCCTTTCCCTGGCCCTGTCGATGGGTATCGTCGGCCTGTTTTCCTCCGCCGGACAGGCCGGCGCCAAGGTTGACTTCGTCAAGGAGATCAAGCCGATCCTCGACCAGAACTGCATCAAGTGCCACGGCCCCGAGAAGCAGAAGGGGAAGCTGCGGCTCGATTCCAAAGAGGCGGCCTTCAAGAAGGAAGGAATCCTGGTCGGAGGGGCGGTCGACAAGAGCGACCTCTTCCGGCGGATCACCCTCCCGAAGGGGCACGACGACGTGATGCCCTCCGAGGGGGATCTTCTCACCAAGGCGCAGATCGACCTGATCAAGACCTGGATTTCCGAGGGAGCCGACTGGCCGGCCGGGGCGATTGCCGCCGCCACCCCCGCCCCCGAGGCTGCCAAGCCTAAGTCCGGGGTTGAGGCGCTCGGGGAGTACAAGCCGAAGCCCGAGGAGCTGCAGGCGATCGAGAAGCTCCAGGCCTCCGGAATCAACATCCTCCCGGTGGCGATGAACGTGAACTGGCGGGATGCGAACCTGAGCCTCCTCGGCACCAACGTGACCGATGAGACCCTCGTCCAGCTCAAGAGCCTCAAGTCGCTCGTCGGGCTCAATCTCCGCAACACCCGGGTCACCGACAAGGGATTGGCGAACCTCAAAGGGCTGGAGAACCTGATCAGCCTGAACCTGGCCGGGACGGCGGTCACGGACGCCGGGCTTTCCAACCTGAAGGATCTTTCGAAGCTCGAGTATTTGAATCTCTACGGGACGGGGGTGAGCGATGCGGGGCTTTCGAGCCTCAAGGGGCTTAAGCATCTGCGGGCGCTCTATGTCTGGCAGACCAAGGTGACCGAGGCGGGGGCGGCCGAGCTTCAGAAGTCGCTGCCGGGCCTGAAGGCCAACCGGGGCATTGATCTCGCGGCATTGGCCAAGAAGGAGGAGAAGAAAGAGGAAAAGCCCGCCGACAAGAAGGACGAGAAAAAGGACGAGAAGAAAGAGGAGAAGAAGGGCGACAAAAAGGAAGAGAAGAAGTAGGCGGGGTGTCTGCCCCTCCTGGTTTCACACAGCGTCCGAGTTCCGTCAGGGGAATATCAGGCTGATTCCTCTCTAATCCTCTTTCCTGCCTTTGGGCTCCCTCAGCCCCGTTCCTCGGGCTTGGCATCGGGCGGTAAAGGAAGAGGCAAGTGCCTTGGCCCGTAGGCGCAGGGTCCGACAAGCATTCCGTGATTTGCCGTATGGTCAGGTGGGGGGCTTTTGTTTTCAGACATTCTCTACCTGCCTCGCTATTGCCAACGGGCGAGCAGAATCTGCTAAGGTTTTGGTAGCTCCCATTAGTTGCACACGCGGCGTGTTCTGTTGGATGCTCCTGCGTCCTGCCGGCGCAGTAGCAAAACGGGCTTGATAGCGCCTGGCGGAACGGGTGCAATAGGCTCATCAGCATTGGAGGACGGCAGGTCAGCCCTCTCGGTGACATTACGCCAATGGAAAGCAGCTGGGACAATTGCTGGGCGAAAACTACCAGGGATGGCTATCCTGGGATTTCCGTTCGCGACCATTGTCTAAATGTCGGCAGCGTAGCGGAAGCGATCGTCAGCCAGTTGCCATCGGTCGTGTGCGACCTACTGCCCTCCGGGGCAGTTACCCTCGCGGCCCTGCATGATGCGGGAAAGATAACACTAGGGTTCCAAGCGAAGTGCCCCGCTTGGCTGCTGCGAGCGGATGTGCCCAAGGGCTCGCCGGGTGAAATTATTCTCACGGTTTCGGACCATGCGCTTGTCAGTCAAGTGTTCCTTCAAAAACAGCTCCCGCGTTCAGCTCGTCTCTGGGCAGTAGCCGTCGGAGCACACCACGGAAGACCAAAAGGCCGGAGTCCAAGCCTGGGCGCTCCGGAGCTACAGGGAGAATGGGCTGAGCACCATCGCGTTCTGCTCCTGCACGAGCTCTGCCGGGCTTTTGGCACCTTACCAGCGGAACCCCCTGACCCTCGATTTGCTCCCCACCATTCTGATCTCTGGCTACTCGCAGGTCTCATTACCGTGGCCGACTGGATTGGCTCGAATGAAGCATGGTTTCCGACGGAGCGTGGGTTGCCGCTGGATGCGGCACGGCATCAAGCCAGGGCTGCTCTTGAACGGATTGGTTGGCCGGGTGGAACTCTTAAGGCAACTCCCTTCGCGGATGCATTCTCTTCACCTGGGGCGAAGCAGTTCGTGCCAAATCCGGTACAGCAAGCGGTCGTGGAGGCCAGCCACACCCCAGGTCTCATCATTGTGGAAGGCCCGATGGGCTGCGGCAAGACAGAGGCCGCCCTCTTCGCGGCACAGCGCCTGATCACCGCTGGTTCGAACCACGGAATTTACTTTGCGCTACCCACTCAGGTCACCAGCAACCGCATCCATCACCGCATCCAAGCCTTTCTTCGGAACACCTTGGCGGATGAGGCCCCGCTCCGTCTGGCACACGGCAACGCCTGGCTGGAGGATGACTTCGATCTGCGGTTGCGGCCTACTCATTCCACCGTCGATAGTCAGACAGCGGAGGATCCGCGGGAGAGTGTCCGCGAGGCCCGGTCGTGGTTCGCATCCCCCAAGCAGGCTTTGCTTGCCACCTATGGCGTGGGGACGATCGATCAGGCGTTGCAGGCTGTTGTTGCAGTGAAGCATTTTTTCGTCCGCCGCTTCGCGCTGGCCGGGAAGGTCGTCATTCTCGACGAGGTTCACTCCTATGACATCTACACCGGCACCCTTGTTACTGCGCTCATCCGCGAGCTGGTGAGTCTGCGCTGCTCGGTCATCGTGCTCAGCGCCACATTGACTGCCGGACGCCGCCGTGAACTGTTGGAGGCGGCCGACATCCGGGAGGAGGAGGCACCCCAAGCCTACCCTCTCGTCACGGTGGCAACAGCGAATCGTTGCGGTCACTTCACTCCCGAGTGGCAAGGGCGACCTCCCGTCAGACTCCGTGCCGCCCTGATCTCCGAGGACGAAACGATCGCTGAGCTTGTCCGTCGCGCTGAATCCGGCGAGCACGTCCTGTGGATTCGCAATACGGTCGTCGAGGCGCAGCAGGGATTCCGAAACATCCGAGGCTCGGTCCGTGAAGGAACCGTTCGAGTCGGGCTCCTTCACAGCCGCTTCCCATTCCATCGCCGCGCCGAGTTAGAGGAAAGTTGGCTCGGGCTGCTGGGGAAAGACCGACCCGTTGAGGGCCCGGGGACGATTCTCGTCGCCACTCAGGTGGTGGAACAGAGCGTCGACATAGATCTGGACTTCATCGTCTCCGACTTGGCGCCCACGGATATGTTGCTCCAAAGGCTTGGGCGGCTCTGGCGACACCCGCGAGTGAAGCGCGCAGCCATTTGCCCTGAATTCTGGGTTCGGCTGCCGGAATTGGCTACGGGCGGCGACACCCGCTCGCTGAAGAGGTCGCTCGGTCGGAGTGCGCGCGTCTATGCTCCTTACGTACTACTTCGGACGATCGAGGTTTGGCGGAGCCGTACGCAACTTCGCCTCCCGGCCGACATTCGGCCGCTGCTCGAGGATACCTACAAGGACACGGCTGCAACTGAAGCGGTAGCTTGGCACGAATTGCGCGAGGAGTTGGAAGCCGAGAGGGTCGCGCTGGCGGCAAGAGCAGAGGGTCTTACCAGGGTCCTCGGCCATCCCATGCTCGCTGACAAGGAGGAGGTGCTTACTCGACGGGAAGGAGCCCCTACCACACCCGTTCTGCTTCTGCGTTCCTTCATCTGCGGGCTCCACGGTCTCACAACCCTTGTTGCGCTTGATGGATCTCGCATCGACATCAGTGAGCGCGATTGGTGCCGCGCCCACGCCCGCTTCCTGCATCAGTGGATCGTGCGCATCCCTAATTGGATGATTGTGAAACAAACCAGACGCCCCCGGTGGCTCGACCTTCACGGCCCAGCGGACGCCGTGGTGGCCGTGGTGCGCCATGACGGACGTTGTCTGTTTGACGAGGAACTCTCGGTGATGACTTACGACCCGTTCCTTGGTGCCCTCTCGGATCGCCCAGTTCAACCCACCCCGCAAACCTGGAAGGACGACGACGATGAATTTGATTCATGATCCTTGGATTCCCGCTCTTTGCCCCAAAGGCAAACGCGAATTGTATAGCCTTCAGGACCTCTTCGCCCAAGCACACGAACTCCTAGACATCTCCGCAAAGCCTCATGAGCGGATTGCGCTGATGAGGCTCCTGCTGTGCATCACTCAGGCTGCATTGGACGGCCCGATGGACGAGGCCGAGTGGGAGGGGTGCTCCACAGAGATTCAGCCGCGCGCTCGCGACTATCTGGGAAAATGGAAAGAAGCCTTCGAGTTGTTTGGGGATGGGCCGCGGTTTCTCCAGCTGGACAACCTCCAAAGTCAGAAGGAACCCGACGAAGGCGTTCCTGCGAGCAAGCTTGATCTCACCCTGGCCACAGGGAATAACTCGACGTTGTTCGACAACGTCGCAGGGTGTGGGCGAGCATTGCTACCGGCAAGCATCGCCATCAATTTAGTTACCTTCCAATGCTTTTCTCCGGGCGGTCGCATCGGCGTGGCGCGGTGGAACGGCAAAGACACGCCTGGAAAAGGTTCCAGTAACCACGCTCCCTGCACGCCCTCCAGCATGGTTCATGGTTTCGTTTGCGGAGAGGATCTGCTGACGACAATTCATCGGAACCTGGTGACCCGGGCAACCGCCGCGGATGTCTATGGGGCAAAGGGATGGGGTAGGCCGGTTTGGGAGTTTCCTTGCCATAGTGAGAGTGACAGAGATTCAGAATTCAACGCGACCCGGACCTATTTGGGACGGCTGGTTCCGTTGAGCAGGGCCATTCGGCTTGAAGAGGACGGGCGGACATTGCTTCTTGCCAACGGCCTCGACTATCCAATCTATCCGGCCTTCCGTGAGGCCTCGGCCACCATCGTGACACGCAAGGCGGAGCTTGCATTGCTACCCGCATCCACCTCTCGCAGCCTGTGGCGACAGCTGGCTGCAATCTCGGTGCAGCGTCGCGCCTCACAGGAAAGCGCCTGCGGCCCCCTTGCCCTGGAGCACGCTCCCCAGACCAGGGACACCAAGCTGTGGGTTGGCGCGCTCGTGACCGACAAAGCCAAAATCGAGGACGTTGTTGAATCCACATACGCACTTCCTGCAGGGATGTTCAGCGAACTGGGCCGGGCGGCCTATGAACGTGGTGTGGGTTACGCCGAAGAGCGCGAGAGTGCCTTGATTCAGGGTATCAAGGCATACGCATCCGCTCTGAAAATGGCGGCCTCTGCGTGTGATCGTGCCCGGCAGCAATTCTGGACGCGAGCGGAGCAGAACCTCAGCAAGCTGTTCGACCTCAGCAAGAGTCCGGATCTTGTCGGGGACCTTCCCACCAGTGCCTGGGGGGCGGGCCTACAGAAGAGTGTCTTAGCTGTGTACGAGCAGTTCTGCCCGCGCCAATCTCCACGCCAAATCGAAGCTTATGCGCTCGGGCTGCGCAAGGTTGCCGAGCGACCAAGAACTCACCATCAACACCCAGACCTGAGCCTATGAGCGAAACTAGAATAAGCACCAAAGACCGGGCGGCCGACTTTGTTGGCGCATTGCGTCGTGCCAGGAATGATCGAGGCCGAATGGCAGCCCTCCGGCGCGGTCTCATCGAGAACCCACGTCTCCGTCTAGACGCTTGGCCAGTCATTGCAGCCCTCGGAGGTGACCCTGGCAACGAGGTCTATGTTGCGGTTGGCGCCCTTTACGCCAGCCATCCCGAGGAATGCTCCGCCCAGAATCTCGGCGAGAGCTGCCGACGCATAGCTCAAGAGGGCGGCAAGGACGTTGCTGAAAGCTTCGAACGTCGTTTCCGGAGGCTGCTCGCGTGCGATGGTGCGGACGATGTTGTCCGTCAACTTCGCTCCTGGGTGCGGCTTGCCGCGAGCAAAGGAATAGGGCTGAACTACCAGGCCCTCTTCGGAGACCTCTGGAACTGGACTTGGTATGCCGACTCTGTCCGGGTTAAGTGGGCCAGATCTTTCTGGCGAGCCGGCGATGGCGTGCTGCCATCGACCACGGAGGTCAACACCACATCCCCCGCACTATGAGCACTGCGATCTCAGATCGTGACAAGGCCAAGGCTACGCTCCATCTCACACAGATTCTCGTCTTCTACGAGGACGCAGTCCGCCTTCTGCGCATCCGCGACACCTACGACTGGCATCAGCGTGTCTGGCAGGCTTTTGGGGGGCGCGAAGGCGCTGAACGGGATTTCCTGATCCGCGTGGACCGCAAGGAGGAGGCCTACCGGGTGCTTATCCTTTCCCTATCGCCTCCCGCCAAGCCGGATTGGTGTCCCACCGATTGCTTCAGCAGCAAGGTTATTCCCGAGAGCTTTTTCTGCCACGAGCGCTACCGCTTCAGCCTGCTGGCCAACCCAACAAGGAAGGTTCGTGTGGAAAACGCGGACGGCAGTCGAAAAAAGAACGGGCGTCGTATGCCGCTGACGCAGCGTGACGACCTCGTTGCATGGTTGGGGCGCAAAGCAGAAACCGGCGGGTTCCATATCGAGCGAAATTCGCTGCGCACGATTCCACGTGGGCGCGAGTTCTTTCACAAGGACGCCCACGTTCACGGCATGCACGCTGCCGTGGAGTTTCAAGGCGAACTTACTGTCACCGATGCCGGGCAATTCCGAGGGACAGTTGTCAGAGGCATTGGCTCAGCGAAGGCCTTTGGCTTCGGCTTGCTCGTTCTTGCACCCCTGGACTGACCGAACTCTCGACTCACAACCGCTAAAACCTGCCCTACAAATATGGAACTCATCGAACTGCACATCCTCCAATCATTTCCCGTCTCCTGCCTAAATCGTGACGATGTCGGCTCACCCAAGACCGCAGTCTTCGGTGGTGTCAACCGCGCCCGCCTGTCTAGCCAGTCCCTGAAGCGTGCCATTCGGGAATACGCACAACAGAATCTGCCGGACGCCAGGTTCGGAGGCGAGCGCACCAAGTTGATTGTTCAGCCTCTTGCCAGCGCATTGCGGCGCCATGGCATCATCGACGACAAGGTTGCAGCTGAGCATGCCGCCAACATCGCGGACAAACTCGCCAAGCTGGATGCGAAGCCCAATGGCGACGGTGAGGCGCGACAGGTGGGCACGCTCACCTTTCTCGCCCCTTCCGAGGTGGACTCCATCGCACGACAGGTGGCTGCGCTGTTGACCGAGAATCCTAAGGCGAAGGACTACGAAAAACGCTTGGACAAGTTCTGCAAGGAGGCCGGTCTACTCGACGGCGCGGACATCGCCGTCTTTGGCCGGATGGCTGCAAGTATGCCATCCCTAACGCTCGAGGGTGCCGCCATGTTCAGTCACGCCCTTTCCACCCATAGGAGTGACAACGATCTTGATTTCTACTCTGCAGTGGATGACTGCAAACCGAAGGAAGCGGATGCCGGAGCGGGGATGATCGGCACGCTCGAGTTCTCTTCCGCGGTCTATTACCGCTACGCCGCCCTCAACCTCGACCTGCTTGCGGACAAGGATCATCTCGCCAAGCTGTCATCATCAGAACGCCGCAAAGTCGTGGATGCGTTCATCCGCGCGACCCTCCAAGCGGTACCGGGAGCTCGCAGAAACTCCATGAATGCCCATACCCTGCCTGGCTATGTCCTCGGCACGTTCAAGGCGGCGGGTCAGCCTGTCCAATTGATAAACGCGTTCGAGAACCCTGTGCAGTCGAAGTCTGGCTGGCTCGACGCCTCCGTTGAGGCATTGAGGGCCCACCACGCGAGGCTTAAGGAGACCTGGGGGATCGCCTGTACCACAGAGATCAGTATCCCTGACGTGAATCTCAACGCCTTTTGTGAGGCCCTCACCCAACATGTCCACTGAGGCCTGCCTTGCACTGTTGCTGGATGGTCCGATGCAGTCTTGGGGTCATGTGTCGCGTTTCGAGCGACGGACTACCGCTTTGCACCCGACGAGAAGTGGCATTTGCGGCCTAATCGCGGCTGCCCTCGGCATCGATAAACACTCACCACAGGAGTGTGCGCATCTCTCCCGGCTCGCCTGCGTGCGGATCACAACAGTAAAACTTGATAAGGCGAGTGGACGGTTCATCCAACGATTGGAGGACTATCACACCGTGACTGGAATTCGCCGTGCCAATGGGAAGGTGGAGGAGGACTCAACAGTTCAAACGTATCGCCAGTACCTCCTCGATGCCCGCTTTGGCGTGATGCTGGACGGCCCGATGAACTTGCTGGAGGAAGTCGCCGCTGCCTTGCGCGACCCGAAATGGGGCGTGTGGTTCGGGAGGAAATGCTGTTTGCCCGCGACGCCCCTCCTCGCTGGGCCTCCCGGGAATCGAGACGCTGTCTGGCGGCGGTTGCTGGAACGGGCAGGCTACACCGGCGACGAACGACTTGAGCGCTTCGACCATGTCCTCGAGGTCCCGGCCTCGGAACCAGGTGCCGACCTCATCGAGGACACACCTGTTGGTTTTGGACAGCCTATCGGGCAACGCCACGCTCCCCGGTGGATCCGGAGGATCCCGCGTTCAACCTCCGGCAGCCCCCCTTGACTCATGCCACTGTTCGAACGTCCACCCCTTGAAACTCTCGCCCCCGCGAAGGACCGATGGACACCAATCTACTTGGAACACGGTCGTCTGGAGGTGGATGATTCAAGCATCAAGTGGATCGGCTGTGACGGTACCCTTTGCCGTATCCCTGCCGCCACCGTTTCCGCCCTCCTGCTTGGACCAGGCACCACAGTGACCCATGCTGCCATGAAGGCCTGCGCGGAGAGCAATACTCCTGTTTGCTGGACGGGCGAGGAAGCCCTCCGCTTTTATGCCTTCGGGCTCACGCCCAACCACACCAACGACATGCCGAGACTTCATGCCGAGGCCTGGGCGGACAAGCGTCGACGTGCGCGCATCGCCCGCGCCATGTTTCGCATGAGGTTTCCTGACGTGGACGTGGACGACAAATCTGTGAAAGAGCTAAGGGGCATGGAGGGTCTGCGGATTCGCGCACTCTACACCGAACTCGGCCTCAAGCATGGCGTGACATGGAAGGGCCGCAACTATGATCGCCAGAACTGGGACACGGCTGACGACATCAACCGCGCGCTATCCTCTGCGAACGCTAGCCTTTACGCCTTGTGTGCGGCGGTGGTTTGCTCCCTTGGTTACCTCCCCAGTCTCGGATTTGTCCACGACTCCGGCACGCTGCCATTCGTGTATGATGTGGCGGACCTCTACAAACATCTCTCCAGTATCCCTGCGGCCTTTCTCGCCGCTCGCCAAGCCCCCAACGATGACGGCACCCTGGTGCGAAAACTATTGAAGCAACGCGTGGAGGAGGAGCGCATCCTTCAAAGGATGCCAAAAGACCTGGCTGCGCTGTTCGGTTCCGACGAGGCAACTCCTTCGCCGGCGGGAGCCGTCCCCCCCTCCGCGTTGGGCTGACCCCTCGCTTCCATGACCGTGTTGGTCGCCAACGACACCCCGCCTGCCATTCGTGGTATGTTGAAACGTTGGTTCGTGGAACCCAAACCGAATGTCTTTGTCGGTAGCGTGAACCGACGGACACGAGACAGGGTCCTCGACTATGTCAAACGTAACGCGGAAGGCATGAGTTTGCTCATTCTTACCACTGAACCCAATTGCCAAGGCTTCAAGATCCAACGGTGGGGGGAGCCTGACCGCCGCGATATTGAGATTAGCGGCCTTTGGCTGGTTGCCGAAGAGTGGGTCGACGAGGAGAAACGGCCGTTTTGAATCCCGGTGTTTTGTTGAAAAGGGCGACATAACTTGTTGTGCTGGCAGAGTTCTCCCCACCCGCGTGGG
>DMJJ01000396.1:16762-16955 GCA_003452185.1 Verrucomicrobiales bacterium
ACCCGCGTGGGGATGGTCCGGTTTTCGTGATTGCCTGCCACAACTTGCAGGTGTTCTCCCCACCCGCGTGGGGATGGTCCGCGCGGCCCGAGTAACGGACCACCGTCCTTCCAGTTCTCCCCACCCGCGTGGGGATGGTCCGAAACTTTCCTCCTACCGTCTCGACCAGCTTCCGTTCTCCCCACCCGCGTGG
>DMJJ01000396.1:17279-17412 GCA_003452185.1 Verrucomicrobiales bacterium
ACCCGCGTGGGGATGGTCCGTTCTTCCCAACGCGTACGCATCCGTATACCTGGTTCTCCCCACCCGCGTGGGGATGGTCCGACGGAACCATCGGATGGAACGTCTACACTTACGTTCTCCCCACCCGCGTGGG
>DMJJ01000072.1:0-132 GCA_003452185.1 Verrucomicrobiales bacterium
TCGCGGCATCCTTGTTCGCGATCCCATTCATCACCCCTCCCACCCCCCAGAGCATGTGGGCCGAGGGGAAGTAAACGATGAAGAGCCAGAGGAAGCAAAAGAGCATGATCGCGGAGAATTTCATCCGCTCCG
>DMJJ01000072.1:422-5221 GCA_003452185.1 Verrucomicrobiales bacterium
GCCGGGGTGATGATGGCGAACATGAGCTGGTAGATGGCGTAGATGTTGTGCGAGACCCAGCCGCCGTAGTCGGCGTTCGGCGTCGCGTCGACGTTCCGGAAAAAGGCATATTCCAGTCCACCGATATACCCGTTCCCCTTGGCGAAACAGAGGCTGTAGCCCACGGCCCACCAGACAATCGGAACCACGCAAGCCAGGCCGAGGCACTGCGCCACGATCGAGAGGACATTCTTCCTGCGGACGAGGCCGCCGTAGAACAGCGCCAGCCCGGGCAGGGTCATGAAGAGCACCAGGGCGGCGGAGATCATCATCCAGGCGTTGTGCCCGGGGCCGGCCACGTTGAGGGCCGATGCCGCGGACCGCGCGTCGTTGCGGAGATAGGCCTCGATGTCCGCCAGCCGCTCGGCCTCGGTCGGCGGGGCGGCAGCAAACACCCCGGCGGGGATCAGGGCCAGGGCGAGGAACAGGAACCAGAGCCAGCAGGTTTTTCGGTTCATGGAATGGAGGATCGGGGTTGGGAAGGGGGTCAGGTCGGGGAAGGGGGCTAGACCGCCGCCTCACCCCGTTCGTCGGTGCGAATGCGGATCGCTTCCTCGACCGGGGAGACGAACACTTTGCCATCCCCGATCTTGCCGGTCTTGGCAGCGGTGATGATCGCCTGAACCGCGGCCTCCAGCTGATCATCCCCCACCACCAGCTCGATCTTGGTCTTGGGGACAAAATCGACCGTGTACTCACTCCCACGGTAGATCTCGGTGTGGCCCTTCTGCCGGCCAAACCCCTTGACCTCGGTGGTCGTCATCCCGCGGATTCCAATTTCCTGCAGGGCATCCTTCACCTCTTCGAGCTTGAACGGCTTGATGATCGCTTCGATTTTTTTCATACAGGCATGCAGTTCCATCCCTCCCCCAAGCCCCTGCCGCGTAGCAAACTGCAGGGTGTCCGACGGGATTTCAGCAACTCTGCCCGAGCCGGCATGAAACGGGCAACTGATTTTCATGAGCGGTCGTCATTCCGTGCGGGATCCAACGCGGGGTGGGAACGGTCACCCCCTTCTGCTCCGGGAGAAGCCCTCTCGCAGGGGTCACGTCGGCCGGTCGATCGTCCCGACGCTGTTCATGCCCGTCCGACTCCGTTCTGGAAACGCGGTGACGCAGAGGCGCTGTGACGCGGACTGAGAAGAACACTTCCGATGGAGGGGGCTACCGTTTGGGGAACGGGGGGAAGTATCAGACCGGGGAGAGGAGCCGCTGAACAAACCAGAAGGCGGCGATGAGCAGGATGGCGCCGGAGCCGAACCGCATCGCTCCCAGCTGGTAGACCCGGGTGTCGCGAAGCCAGAAGGCAGCCGGTACGAAGAGCAGCACCACGACTGCCTGCCCGGCCTCGACCCCCAGGTTGAATCCGACCAGCGGCCAGGCAAGGGACGCGCCAGCGAGATCCATCTCCTGAAGGGCGCTCGCAAACCCGAACCCGTGGATCAACCCAAAGCCGAACGCGACCATCCAGGATCGATCGAGGAAGAAGGGACGAAGATTGTTCAGGGCCGCCACCCCGACGCTCAGCGCGATGAGCGGCTCGACGACGCGGGGGGAGGTCCGCACGATCCCGAGCGCCGCGAGGCTCAGGGTGACGGAATGGGCCAGGGTGAAGGCCGTGACCGTCTGGAGAACCTTCCAGAGGGCGGGGGCAAGCCTCGGGGCGGGGATCCAGGCACCATTCGACCGGAGGGAGACGGCCGGCAGGAGCAGGGCGAGCAGGAAGAGAATGTGGTCGTAGCCGGTCCAGATGTGCCAGATGCCATCCCGGACGAAGGTCCGCAGGCGGGCTTGGGCCCCCGGAGGACCGGTGAAGTCAAAATGCTGGGAGGGGGTCTCCGGGTTGAACATGCCGGTGCTCACCTTCCCCCCGCGCTCCAGCTTGAGGTAACCCCGGTGCAGGGGATCAACCTCGAACACGCAGTGGTAGGTGAGATCGAGGGTGCGGGGAGGGGTCGGCGTCGGGATGTCGAAGCGCCAAACCAGGAAGGCCGAGCTCAGGCGCTCTTCCACGCGAAGATCGTGCGGGCGGATCGGGGTCGGGAGGTCGTCGATCCGGAGAAGGACGTTCGTCTGGACGTAGGCAACCAGATCTCCTCGATGCTGCTTGAGCTCGGCGTGTGACACCACCCCATCGCCATCCTCATCCAGCCCGATGGCAGTGTCCAGCTCCCGGAGCGCGAGCTCCACGCGACCGGCGATCAGCCCGTTGGTGAACGTGAGAAGTACGAAACCATCCCCCGCCTGATGGGCGTCGCACCGGGAGGACCCGCACGACAGGCAAACCAGGCCGGCCAGCAGGAGGGCGAGAAGTGGGGCAAACGGCATCGCAGGATTTCCAGATCGCCCCGCACCCCGGCGCCATCCGGCCGCAGCCCGGGGCTGGGCGCGGCCTCCACCCTCGCGGGCGTGCGCGACGGGCGCGGGCCGGCCCGACGGATGCCTGCCTAGCTGAGGCGCATGGGCATCACTACGTAGAGGTAGGGCCCGTTGATCTTCAGCACCCCGGGGCTCAACTCATCGATGAGCTCCAGGAACACCTCGTCGTTGTTCAGCGAGTTGAGAGGATCGAGAAGGTACCCGGGATTGAAGGCGATGCTCAGGTCGCGACCCTTGTAGTTGATCGCCATCGATTCCTGCGCCTCACCGATATCGGGTGAATTGGCCGAGATGGCCAGATTGTTCTTGGTGAAGGCGAGCTTCACCGAGTTCTGCTTCTCGCTGGTCATCGTCTCCGCACGACGCAGGACGTGGAGGAAATCCTCGCGGGCCAGCGCGATCCGCTCCTTGGCCTCGCCCGGGATCACCTGCCGGTAGTTGGGATAGTTGCCCTCGATCAGCTTGGTGATGATGCTGATCCCGCCCCCCTTTTCATCGGAGAGCCGGAACGAGGCTTGGTTGTCGCCGACCTGGAGCTCCACCTGGCCGTTCTCCTGAAGCAGTCGCGTCAGCTCGTTGACGGCCTTGCTCGGAACGATGAACTCCCCCTGGCTGCGATCGGAGACATCGGCCTCCTCCTCGGCCATGGCCAGCCGGCGGCCGTCCGTGGCGACGAGCGTGATCTTCTGCTCCTTGAGGCTGAAGAGAATCCCGTTCAACACGTAGCGGCTCTCGTCCGAGGAGGTCGCAAACGAAGTCCCCTTGAGCATGCTCCGGAGTTTCGATTGGGGGATCTCCACCTTGCGGTCGTTCTGAAACGTCGGGAGGGTCGGGAACTCCTCGGGGCCGAGCCCCCGGATCTTGAAGACCGCAGAGCCGGACCGAAGCGTCGTGCTGTGCTTGTCGTCGGTCTCAAGCTCGATCTCGGGAACGCTCAGCTCGCGCACGATGCTGAAAAGCTTCTTCACCGGCACGGTCGTCGAGCCGGGACGCCGCACCGTGGCCGGGACGCCGCACGAGATGGTGACGTCGAGATCGGTGGCCGTGAAAACAAGCCGATCCTGTTCCGCCCTCAAAAGGACATTCGACAGAACCGGGAGCGTCGTGCGCGTGCTCACGATGTTCTGCACCGACTGCAAGCCGGCGAGCAGCTGCTCCTTCGGAATGGAAAGGTTCATTCGCTTTTAGTGTAGATTCTCATTTGTACAAGAGACTCTATCAGTATTAAGGGGTGTGAATAAGGGATTCTGAGGAACCATGTCAAGGTCGCCACAGGCACTTACGGAAAAAGAAATGCCGTGGATAAGCTGAGGCCGGACTCCCGGTAACCGGGGCGATTCCGAGCAGGGGAGAGTTTTTCGCATCTTGTTCACCGGCCATGTGCGTCTTCCACGGGATGTTGTACACGTCGGAGGAGGCCGGGAAGGAGGGAGCAAACGCGGGTCACCTCCTCGTCGGTGGTTTCCCTTCCAAGGCTGAACCGCACCAGGGACTGGGCCGCACCCTCCCCTGCCCCCAGGGCCAGCATGACATGGGAGGGGGTGAGCGACCCGGCTGAGCAGGCCGCCCCGCTGGAGGCGCAGATGCCTTCCAGGTCCAGGGCGGCGAGCAGGCTCATGGCATCGGCCCGTTCCACCGTGAAGGCCACCGTGTTGGGAAGCCGCCCCGCCTCCGGGCTCCGAAGGTGTACCCCTTCCGGCGCCAGGGCCTTGATCGCCTGCTCCAGGCGTTGGGTCAGGTCCCAGAGACGCGATTCCGGGAACGCCGGCGGGTCGGTCAGTCGTTCCAGCCCCTCCGTGAACCCCGCGATGCCGGCCAGATTCTCCGTCCCGGCACGGCGCTCGTTCTCATGGGCGCCCCCCAAGAGGATCGGCTCGGGCTGCAGCGGCGACCGAATCCAGAGAGCCCCTGCCCCCTTGGGTCCGTGGAACTTGTGGGAGCAGAGGGAAACCATGTCCGCCTCCAGATCATGCACCCCCGCCAGGGGAAGCTTTCCGGCCCACTGGACCGCATCGGTGTGAAACAGGATGCCGCGCGCACGACACCTCCGACCGATCTCCTGCACCGGTTGGACCGTCCCAATCTCGTTGTTCGCCGCCTGCACGCTGACAAGGACCGTCTCCGGGGTTAAGGCGGCGAGCAGCTCATCGGGGTCGGTGCGACCCTTCGAATCAACGCCAAGGCGCGTCAGGCGGAACCCTTCCCGGCGCTCCAGGTGTTCCATCGCGTGCAGCACGGCGTGATGCTCGATGGCGCTGGTCACCAGGTGGCGACCCCGGTCGCGCCGGAGCCGTGCCGCTCCAAACACCGCCAGGTTATTGCTTTCGGTTCCCCCGCTGGTGAACACCAGCTCGGAAGGCTTGCAGCGGAGTCGTCGCGCTC
>DMJJ01000579.1 GCA_003452185.1 Verrucomicrobiales bacterium
CGTCAGGAGGTGGGGCCCGCCCAGGCGGGCCTCCCCACTCTCGGGCACGCAGGGCCGCCATTGCTCAGCTGCAGCTCAGGGGCATGCTCACGCCCACGACCTCGTGACCTCGGTCGCTACACCCGATGCGGAGGGCCTCCCCCCGGCCCGCGCCCCCCTCCCCTGTAGCCACCGACGTCAGGAGGTGGGGCCCGCCCCAAGCGGGCCTCCCCACTCTTCGGCACGCAGGGCCGCTGTTGCTCAGCTCCAGCTCAGGGTCATGCTCACGCCCCCGACCTCGTGACCTCGGTCGCTACAGCCGATGCGGAGGGCCTCCGGCCGGCCCGCGCCTCCGTCCCCTGTAGCCACCGACGTCAGGAGGTGGGGCCCGCCCCAGGCGGGCCTCCCCACTCTCCGGCACGCAGGGCCGCCATTGCTCAGCTCCAGCTCAGGGTCCTGCTCACGCCCACGACCTCGTGACCTCGGTCGCTACAGCCGATGCGGAGGGCCACCCTGCAATGGAGAGTGACACGGAAGCGGCTCCCCGGTAACTACTCCCCCCCGATGCTTCCGGCGTTCCTCAGCACGATCCTGTACTCGTTCTCGGCGCTCTTCGCCCAGCGGACCACCCGGGTCCTGGGGGGAATCACCGCGAACTTTGTGCGGCTGGTCCTGGCCACCCTCCTGCTCGGACTCTGGGCCCATGGGTGGGGAATGGGATTCCACGGGCCGGCACAGCCCTGGCTCTTCGTCAGCGGGCTGGTCGGGTTCGGCATCGGCGACGTCGCTCTCTTTCAAGGGTATCCCCGGCTCGGATCACGGCTCCTCATCATGATGGTCCATTGCCTGGCAACCCCGACAGCGGCGGTGGTCGAGTATGCATGGCTCGGGACCACGCTGACCGCGGCTCAGGTGCTCTGCATCCTGGCATCGATCTCAGGCGTCGCCCTCGCCCTGGCGCCAGGCGGACGCCAGTCCCAGCCGCGACATCCGGAGTTTCGCCTCGGCCTCCTCTTTGGCCTCATCGCCATGCTCGGACAATCGCTGGGGGCCGTCTTCAGCCGCAAGGCCAACAGCGTCGCGCTCGCCCTCGGGGGACCGGTGCCGGATTGCATCACCGCCGCATACCAAAGGATCTGGGGAGGGCTGCTCGTGGCAACCCTCACCTACATCCTGTTCCTCATACGACGCCGGATCACCAGAGGTGAGGATTCGGGCATCCGACAGGGAAACGAGCCGGCCGCAACGCGGAGCCAGATCGCAGGGTGGGTCGTGGCGAACACCCTCGCCGGCCCGGTCCTGGGAGTGAGCTGCTTCCAGTGGGCGCTCGCCAACGAGAAGACAGGCGTGGTGCTTCCGATCGTTGCCCTGACGCCGCTGGTCATCATCCCCATCGCCCACTGGATGGAAGGGGAGAAGACCTCCCGTCGGGAAATCCTCGGCGGCGGCATCGCCGTCGCGGGCGTAGCGGCGCTTGCACGCATCTCCCACCCCGGCTGACGCGCCCCCCCCTTCATGCACGCCTCATCACCCGGCCAGGTTCATTTCTCCGTCAGCCGGTGGATCGTACCGTGTAGCGACCGTTCCACAGGGGTCCCGTCGGGTGAGAGAAGGCGCATCTTCAGCTCATAGCACTGGGTCGGGGCAAGCGACGGGACCTCCAGCACAATGGTCCGCGAGTCCTCGCCAAGCGCTGCCTCACGGATATCGAGGGGATGCTCGTTGTAATGGTTGGACCCGTAGGAGGCGCTCCGTTTGAGCGACCAGACCCTGAGGGCGAAGGCGTCCGCTTTTACCGAGGCCCGGCTAAGCGGGTCGCTGAAGGTTACGCGGAGGATGCCCTTCGCGGCCTGGACCGAAATGGGGACGTCCGCCGCCTGCCCGCTGCGCCGGATCCGATGGAACCCTCCCGGGGCCGGCGCGTTCCCCGCCCACCCGAAGAGCCCGCAGACGTAGAGCTCCCCATCGGGGCCAAACCGCCCGCGCATGATCCCCGTGGCGAAGGCCGGCATCGGCAGCTCACACACCCCGCCCTGCCACACCCCGGCCGAATCCTCGTGCGGGACAATGAACACGCGGCCGGTCCCGTAGCTGAGGTTCAGCAGGGACCCGCCCAGCGGGCCCCAGGCCTTCGACGGCACCCAGAGGAGCTCGGCAGGGCTGCGGTCCTTCGCATTCGTGATCCAGACCATCGGCTGCTCCATCGCCGAATCGGAGCTGTCGGTCCGGTCGGTGTAGCCGAACATGTTTCCGTAAAAGCCCCCCGGGCGGACCCGGTTGATGCGGTTCTTGGGGGTCCAGTGCCCCTCCTGGTCGGTGACGAAGAAGCTTCCGTCGCCGTTGACGCAGACACCGTTCGCGGCCCGGAACCCGCTGGCAACAATGTCCGTGTGGCCCCCGTCGGCGCTCACCCGCAGGAGCGTGCCGTGGTGCGGCACAAGTGCCGGCAACGCATGCCGGGCCGACTTCGCATAGTAAAAATTCCCGGCGGCGTCGGTCTGAAGCCCCATCGCAAACTCGTGAAAGTGCTCGGTGACCTGGTGGTCGTTGTTGAAGCTCTCGATGAAATCAATCTCTCCATCCCCATCCAGATCGCGAAGCCGGGCGATCTGGTCGCGGCACGCGACGAAGAGCTCCCCATCGCGGAACTTCACACCAAGCGGCTGGAAGAGCCCAGTCGCGATCCGCCTCCAGTGGAGCGGGGCCGGGGCGGGCGCCGTCACGCCATCGACATGCCACACATCCCCGTTCCAGGTCGCCACCACCGCCCCCCGCCCGTCCGGAGTGAAATCAAAACCCCCCGGCCGCATCCAGCTGTGCCAACGATTCTCGTCCGGCAGCGGGAACGTCTCCCGGATGAACGCCTCCCCTGGCTTCCCGGGCATCGGGGCGCTGGTGGTGGTGACTTCCCCGGGCCACCGGGCCGGCCCCCCGTGTAGGAGCGGATCCAGGTCGAGGGGCAAGGCGAACGATCGGGCCACCGACGCCAACGCCGCAGGGTCGCCGCGGGAGATGAAAAGGCGCGACAACCCCTGTCCGGGCAGTTCCGCAACCCAGAAGCCCCCCTCCTTCTGAAGCGACCCGGCACCCGACAGCACCACACTCACCCCCTCGGGGGCAACCCGCACCCGCAACGCCTGGAGCGAAGGCCCAACGTTGATCGTCCGGAGGAACACCCCGCCGGCCGATGCCGATTCAATCCACCCGGGCGACTCGAGCACGCGAGCCCCATTGACGCGGGCCGCAACGACGATCCTCCGCCCGTTGAGATAGGTCCCCTCGTAGTGCGCCCATTCCCTGGGCAACGGCCCGTAACGTCGCCCATCGCGTCCGACCGGACGGGAGTCCGTCCATTCCCCCTTCGGGGATGCCCAGCCCGGGCCCTCCGGGTTCACAAAAGCCCGCTCCCCCGCGAGGCTGGCATGCGTGCCATGGCTGCCGTCAAACGCGACCCCCTTCCAGTCGATGAACTCCCCGGTCGTGGCCGACGCGAGCCTCATCGTGTCGTGGTCGTACACCATCCAGGCACGTCCCTGCCCGACGCCCCCCGGCCCGTCATCGAGCCGGATGGCAATCCCCTTCTGGGCGATGTTTCCCGGGGCCACCTCGTAGGTCCAGAAAAGGGCCGGGCCGAAGTCCATCCGCCGGTAGGGCGGGAGGGCCTCCCCGGCTGCGTCGCACGGCAGGGTGTTCCCAAGCAGCAGCAGCGGCAGCACCAAGAGTCCGAGGAGGAGGCTCACCGATGGGCCGGGGCGAGGAGGCGTGGTGTTCACGATCGGGAGTTAACAGAGTGTCGGAAGCCGTGTCACGCCCGCGACACCCAGAATCCGCCCCCGTTCCGCATCCCCACCCTCAGGGCGACCGCCCCGTCGACTGCTCCGCCTCCGCCCAGGCCCTCAGCATCTCGATCGCACGGCCAAGGACGCCCGCGGACCCACGGAACTGGCGTGACCCCCGAGGCTGGTTGTCAACGCTCCACCACTCTCGAAAATCGCCGTGCACCCGCACACGCACGACCATCGGTCGGAGCTCCTCGTACGCTTCACGGACGAACCCGTTCCTCGCAAGCTGTTGAACCATCCGGCCGCCAAACCAGCACCAGTCCCCGCCGTTCTGGTAGGAATAGGGGCCCATCCCGGGGTTCTTGAAGAACCCCTTCGGATAGGCGGGCTGCAGCGTCAGCCCGATGGAGGCGGCTCCGGCAGCGCGGACGTTTCGTCGCATCGATTCAAGCGATGCCGCGATCTCGGCACGGGAGAGCAGCCCGGCCTCCACCGCGACAGCCGTCCCTCCGTGATAGTAGACCACGGATTCATCGAAGTCGGAGGGGAAGGGGGAGCCGGCCAGGTACAGGTGCGGGATGAACTTCTGGCGCCGCGAGTCCCAGAGCTGGGTGCGGACCCTCCGTTTCAGGCTCCGATGGATCTGGCGCCAGTGGCCGGCGCGCGGGCTCTCCGGTGGGAGCATCTCGAGAAGCGCATCGATCGCGGAGAGGTACAGGGCGTTGTCGTAGATGTCGCACGCGCGATGGGACGTCGCATCGAACTCAACCCCCCACTCATGCTCGGGTTGCACATCCCCCCAGTCGGCGGTGGTCGCCCCCCAGACGAGGCCCTTGCCGCGATCGAACCGCTCGTTGAGGACGTATTGCAGCGCCAGGTCGAGGCGTTCAATCACCGTACGACCGTCGACCCCCTCACGGAGGATCGTCCGCTCCCCGGTGATGGCGATGAATTTCCGGACCGCCAGCACCAGCGACGATTCCTGGTCGGTCTCGACCGTGTTCTTGTGCGCGAGGAACCCGGGCGCGAGCGGCGATGTGCGGTACTGGTAGCCGACCGACGCCTTCTCCCTGGGGATGTATCCATCCGGCACCTCCCCGTTCGCGCCCTGGAAGCTGAGAAACCGCAGCAGGGCTCCACGGAGCTGGCCCGGCGGATTCACCTCCAGCGAGACCTCGATGGAGGTGTTGAGATCCCGAATCCAGACCTCCCCGTAGCCGCTCCCGGCTGTGAGCCCGGTCCGGAGCAGTGCCCGGGCCTTCTCGAGCACCTCGGCCATGTCCCGGTCCGCGAGAACCTCGGCGGCGAGTTCCTGGCGCTGCGCGCGGGAGAGCGGCTGGAGCGGGGCCGGGGCAGCGGTGAGCAGGCCGGCGTAGAGCACCGAGGCCAGCACGAGCAGTTGTTTGGGGATCGTTGGCATGGAATCGATGACGTTGAATCCGGGTGCGGGGCGGGCATTCCACCCCCTTCGAACATTGGTCCACCGCCCCGCCCCCCCCCGCCTTGATGCGGGTCAACGGAGAGACCGGGCAGATGCAAACGACAAGAACAGAGTGCTTGCGACCGTCAAGGCCTGCTTGCTACCTTGACGGCTCTGGTAACCAGGTTGCCGACGTGGCGGAATTGGCAGACGCGCTAGACTCAAAATCTGGT
>DMJJ01000111.1:0-7262 GCA_003452185.1 Verrucomicrobiales bacterium
GCGGGAAGCCCCTCCCCGTCGAGTGCGACAGGCACCCGGTCGTCGATGGGGGTGAAGCCGAGGTTCAATGTCTCAACGCCGGTGGGGGTGACCTGTGCGTAGGCAGGGGCCGCGGTCGGATTGCCCGGCATAATGTAGCCTTCGCTGCCGAACACGCGGGTGCCGTCCGCCAGGGCCCAGTTGCCGCGGGTTCCGCTCCCAGGGGTTCCGACATCCGTCCAGAGAAGGCTGGCTGCTCCCGCATCTCCAAAGAACAATCCCGCCGCCACAGGGCCGCGATGGGGAGTGCCCGGATTAGTGCAGCGCAGCCGCAATTGCCGCGTGCCTGTCATCCGCCAGCTGAAATAAACCCCGGTGGTCGGCAGGGTCAGGTCACGGACATCCAACGGGTGGAGCGGGTCTGAGGGGTCAATCAGCTCAACGACCTGGTCGATGCCGAGCCCCGCCAGATCGGCGCAGTAAAGGGTTACAACATGGGGGGTGTCATCCTGGAAGGAGAGGTTGAAACGGAGCTCATCAGGGGCGGTCCATTGAAACTGGTTTCCCCCGGGCGGATGGGTTTCCGCGGCGAGTTTAGGGATGCGTCGATCCCCCGAGGCTACGCCTTCGATCGGGGTGGTCCCGCCCTCGATGGAAACCTCCACGTAGCGCGGTGGGAGGCCCCGGGTTCCACCGCTTTCGCCGGGCAGCAGGGAACCGTCCACCCCGTAGCTGGAACTCCACTCAGACCCGGCCCGACCGGTGGCTCCGACAAACACGAGGGGACGGGTCGGGCCGCCGGGTTGCGAGAACTGGGTGAACACGTTGTGGGTCATCTGGCGGACCTTGTCGTTGGCCAGCGACTGCTTTCCGCGGGTTTGGGGGGAATTATAGTCATCCAAGGCCCAGCTCCACTGCATTGAACCGGTGGCGAAGACCTGGGCGCCGCTTGGAGCCTGGTAGAACGTCGAGTAGCCGGTGCCACTGAGACCTTTCGGCGTGGTGAAGCGGGTTCGCGTCAGGCGGATCGTGCCCTGGGGCGGGGTCGGCCGTCGGAAATCCAACCCGGCCGGATAGCTATCCCACTCACCATCGATCTCATAGCCGAGGATGCCGCGGAACGACTCCCCGGGGGAGACGTTCGAGTAGTCGTAGAGCCAGTGTGTCGGGAGGGGGTCTGGAAGGGTGAGGTCGATCTCGAGGCTGTTGTACACGAACTCCGTTCCGATCATCGAGATCTCGGGGCGTGTCGTGCCGAGCCGCCACATGTCTCCCGTGAGAGTGTTGCTCTTGATCACGGAGTAGCTGGTCCGGGTGGGATCAAAGTGAATCCGCCAGAAACAGGTGTTGGAGCTCAGGAACGCGAGATTCACCCCACGGTCCCTGGCCGCCTCAACGTTGTTGCGCATGGCTTCGGACCAGTACTCGTCGTGGCCAACGGAGAGAAACGTCTTGATGGTCTTTCCGGGCCATTGGAGGGCCGGAGTCGCATCGACGTCCAGGCTGGTACAGTAGGTGACGTCGTATCCCTGTCGCTCGATCCATCGGACCGCGTTGTACTCCCAGGCCGGTCCTTGACGGGATCCAATCTGGACGAAGAACTCCCCGGCTCCCGTCCCCACGGCCAGATCCGGCCGGTCGAAGGGGGCTCCCTGCGCGAACGTGGAGGCGGTGCCGGCGTAGGGGCGGAGGAAGGAGACCTGGCTCGCGGTTGCCGCCGGATAGGGGTAGAGGCTCCGGCCTCCCCAGGCGTTGTAGGCCTGGAAGGTGGTGAAGCTCGACTGGTAGAGGAAATCGCTGGAACGTCCATCCTCCCGTACCACAAAGATCACGTAACTTTGCCAGATCTCCGGAAGGGCGGTCAGCTTGGCGACGTAGATGCCGCTGACCCAATTGTCGGGGATCCGGAGCTCCCAGGAGGGGGCCCAGTTGCACTGCACCATGCCGGTGACCGGGTCGGGCGTCGGGATGAGCTGCTGGACGCCCGGCAGGATCATGAGGTTGGTGGTTCCGGAGTCGGTCGGCCATTCCATGCGCCGGCCACCGAGGCCGCCGTACCAGCCGAGCCGGAAGATCTCGATGCTGAACTGCGGGTTGTCGGAGGGGGTGCGAACATCCACGAAAAACCGGAGGAGCTCGTTCGTGTTGACACTCGTGGCGGAGGCATACCCCCCGATCTCCGGCACGGCGGAGCTCTGGTTCGTGGGCCACCCGAGCGAGGCAGGGGAGTCGAGCTGCCAGTCGGTGGTTCCCGGGAGGGCGTTCTCGGTCTGGATCCGGTTTGTGGCGGGGGACCGGAGTGCGCTCGCCGTCATCAACAGGAGCAGCATCCATGCAAGCCGTCCGGGGACGTCGGCTGCCGCGAGCGCACTCCCCTTCCGGGTGAGCACCCGGGGCAGCGATCGGTACAACCGTTGAGCGAGCTCCATGGAGGGTGGTGAAAGAGGCGGGGCGGGGAAGCCGGTGCCGGTCGGTCCCTACTCCCTACCCGGGTGAGTGGGAGCTCGGTCCGGCGCCAGGCCTGGGGTGGGCGGCCTGCCGCGCGGCGGCGGGGCGGTCGGCGCAAGGTACGGTTTGATGCTCCGTAGTTCTACGGAGCGGAGGATGAACGGCTTTCTCCTTTCTGATGCGGGTCTGATCATACCAACGGCAACAGCGCCTGTTGTAGGCAGTTCCTTCAGGGGTTAATAGGCCCGGCAATATCCTGTCGCGTGAGGCGCAAGTCAAGATGCTCCCGGAGGGGCGGGGCCTTTCCCCTTGCGGCTCGGGGGGGGGAGGCTTAGGTTCCGCGTCATAATGCACCCTGTGTAGCCCGGGAACTCGCCTGCCGTAGTCACCTCCTCCCCCCCCATGTCCATGCCGGGGGGATCGGCCACGGCCCGGGGTGAGCAGCGGGCGGAGGGGTCTGCCGGCGGGGCTGCCGTGGGGGAGTCGCTTCCGTTGGACCAGTGGCGCGGATTCGCCCTCCTGCTGGTGCTGGTTTCCCATGGGTTTTACTTCACCGGACGGGTCTCCGGGATTGGCCGGGTCGGGGTTAATCTTTTCTTCTTTATCTCGGGGCTCCTGGTTTATCGCTCCCTGGTGCGGAGCTCCGCTCCCGATTTCACGGGGCGGGCGATCGGGTTTTGGAAGAGCCGGATCCGGCGGCTCTATCCGGCGCTTTTGGGGTATCTGATTCTGGGAATCCCGCTCACGTTCCTGCTGCAGGACATCCCTACGGCGGCCCCGGACGGGAGGCTGGCCGACTACCTGCACACACTCCCCCGGGCGATGGCGTACGGGATGAACTTTGCGGCGGCCCCGGTCCCCGCGGCGTTGCATCATCTCTGGAGCCTCTCGACCGAAGTGCAGTTCTACCTGCTTGGCCCCCTGATCTTCTGGGCTGGGGGAACGGCCCTCTCACGCCGCCGCTGGGTTTGGGGAACGCTTCTGGGGGTGTTGATGGCCATCGGCATGGCCCAGCCCCGGTTTGGCGAGCTGGTGAAGTATTATTTCCAGTTCTCGGTCTGGCCGATGATGCTCGGGTTTGTGGCCGAGGCTGCGCGGCCCCAGTTTGAGACCTTCTGCCGGGTGGTGGCGAAGCCGGCCCTTGTGTTGAGCGTGTTCGCGCTCCTCCTGAGCATGGGGCTTATGATGCTCGGGACGAAGGCCAAGGTGGTGGTCATCGCCATTGGGGCCGCGATGATCTTCCCCTGCTACTGTGCCTATGTGGCGGGGATCGCCATCGAGGGTCCCTTTGGACGCCTGCTGACCTGGCTCGGCTCCCGCACCTACTCGATCTATCTCTGGCAGCAGCCCTTCACCCTCTGTGGGTATCTGCCACCCGTCATGCACCCCGTGGGGGCGATTCTTGCGTGCGGCGTGGGGGCGGTGAGTTTCCGGTGGCTCGAGGCACCGTTCATGCGCCGGCGGGGCGGACGGGCTGTCGGGGCGGCCGGCGTCGGGGCTAAAACCGCGACTGCGGAACGGGAAATCCCTGCTGCCGCCGGCCGGTAGGAGGAGGGAGGCCTCGACCAGGCTACTCGTCCCGGATCGACTCAGCGTCGAGACGAACCTTGTTGCCAGCGGCGTTCAGAACCACTTCCAGGACCAGGGTCTGGTCGGCGTTCAGGTCGAGCGGGCTTGAGAGGTCGCCTTTCGGGACGATTCGTGAGACGAGGGTGCCGTCCCCTCGATCGAGGTCAGCCCTCCCGGTCAGGTCGGCCTCTGCGAGCAGCACGGGATCCGGCCGCAGGTGAACCTTTAGCTCCCACCCCAGGGAGCCGGCGTTGGCCGGCAGGGGCATCTCCCCAGTGGCGAACACAATCCCGTCCTTGCTGGCCCGCAACCGAAACTGGATCGTGCCGGGCGAGGGGCTGGTGGAGTAGCTTCCCCGGGCCTCATACAGCGCACCCCCTCCTCGGGCCATGCTTTGGTGGGGCCAGAGGGTCCCTTCGTTGAATGGTTTGCCGCCGGTGTCCGTGATCTCCTGGCCGTTCCCCTGCGTCTTGCTCGGGAGGGTGCCCACCAACCCTCCATGGGTGACGGACTGTGCCGAGCCATCAATGTACACGGGGTAGGGGACGTTGAGTCCGGCAAAGGTCTGGCCGAGGGTCACCGGGTTGGTGGAATTGATCCAGAGCCCCATGGTTTGTCCGGGGCGCGTCCCGGGGGAGGTGTTGTAAACCCAGTTGCCATCGAAGATCGCCGAGTTCGAGAGGACGTTGCTCCCGAAGAGGACATCCGCCCACTGGATGCCCGCGGCCATCCAAACCTGACCGTTGTTCGCGAGGGTGTTGTCGGTCACCAGGACGTTGACCCCCGAGAGCTCCATGCCGTGCCCCACGCAGAGCTCCACCCGATTGCCGGAAAAGACCAGATTGCGCGGGGTTCCGAGCGGCGGGCTCGCCTCCGTGTACGTGGTGACGCCGGTTCCGCATCGGGAGATCTTGCAATTTCGGAGCTCGAACTCGGTGACATTCCCCAGCAATTGGACGCCGAAGGCCTCGGTCCCGCCCGGGTTGGAGGTGAATCGCACGTTCTTGATCTCGGAGTTGAGAATTCGCACCCCGTGGCTCCCGCCGACCACGATGCCGACGGGAAGGTAGGTCGGGACCGTGACGCCGTCATTTTCGATCCCGTCGATGAGGCAGTTGTCGATCCGGATATCGCGGAACGATTCATGGTTTGCCGGGGAGCTTAAGACAACGACCGCCAGGTTCGATCCGCGGATGAACTGGCTGTTATGGATCACGACATTGGTGATGCCGGCCTCCGAGCTGTCGTACTCGAAGAACTCCACCCCGCGGAAGTAGTCCTCCGCGTAGAGCCCGTCGATCTCGACGTTGGCCATGTTAAACACGGTCACGACGTTCCCATCCCCGCTGTTGACGTAGATGGGGCTGTAGAAGGTGCCGCTGTGCCGGGAGTGGACATTCAGGATCCGGACCCCATCCGTGAACCCGGTGTCGTGGTGGGTGCCGAGCCCGTGGTCCGGGTAGTTGTAGATGTCGAGGTCCTGCATCGTGATGTTCTTATTGAACCCGCGGAGGGCGACGACGCCAAACAGGCTCGGGCTCCCGTCGTAAAGGTTGGTTGCCGCGGGCTTTGTGGCGTATCCGATGTGGAGGTTCCGGATGGTGACGGCCTCGCTCTCCTCCACGATGACGATGTCGCCCACGTCGAGGTTGTGGATGGCGGCGTAGCCGATTCCCTCAAGGACGAAGTTCGTCTTCCCGGAGATCGTCACCCCGGCGCGGCTCGGGTCGGTGTGGGCGACCAGGCGGTTCCCGTGGACCCCGTAGACTCCCGGGAGCACCCGGACGGTGGCCCCGACCGGGCGGGCTGCCGCCACGGCGTTGCTGACGCTGCGCCACGGCCGGTCGATGCGTCCCTCGAGGGCGGTGGCATCGTTTCCGTTGGTGGCGACGTAGTAGAGGCCCGGAATGGTCGGGGTGAGCAGGGGGGCGGATTTCAGGATCTCCGCCTGCAGCAGGGCGCCGTTGGCGGAGAAGAGATTGGTGCCGCTGAGCAGCCTGCCTGCGGGGTCCACCACGACCCCCGATTCAGACCCGGCCCGCCAGACCAGGTTTGAACTCAGTCCGGGGTCGAGGGCATCCAGCGTCAAGCCGCCAGGGGCGACCCGCGCGGCGGATTCGGAGTTCGCCGCCTGCAACGCATACAACGCCGTGGGGGCCACGCCGGCCGCCTGCCGGGGGACGAGCGTCACCGGGGCTGAGGCGGAGCCTGCGGGCTTCACGGCGATCTCCAGCCACTTCGGCTGGCCGTCAAATGCGGCGATGGGAAAGGTCAGCTCGGTGCGGAAGAGGCCGCTCGCCACCGATACCAGGTTGGTTGAAAAGACCGCCAGCGGGCTCCCTCCCTCCACGGCATCGTAGAGGGAAAAATGCATCTCGTAGTTGCCCGAGGTGAGGCTGTTTCCCTTACGCAATGTCCCTTGGTAGCTGAAGCTCACGTTGTCGCTGGCGGCACCCCATGAACCGAGGGCGTTCAGGAGGAGCAGGGCGACCAACAGCCGCAGGAGGAGCCGTGATGGGTGGGGGGGAGGCGTCTCGCTGGGCCTCACGGCGGCGAGCACGGGACGACTTCGTAGACTTGCGTACATATGACGGAACCGGGCAGCGGGACCTTGGGCCGGGGCCCGGGACGGGGGGGGGTGTCCTCCCCGACTTCCAACTGACCCATCGGCCCGGATTTCCGGTTCTTTATGGGTGATCGACGCCCCTTTTCAGCCCTTCCCGTCTCCCTCGCGGATGTGGCAGGAGGGAGCCTGGGAACTTCCCGTTGCTCTAAACACGTATGTAGGGCACCGAATGGTTTCAGTCAAGCATGCCGGCGAAGCGATCTGCCCCACGGTCCGGACCTCCATTCGGTTCCCGGTCCGCCGGCGGTCGGGCCGGAGGGGGTGGGGGGCAAGCAAGTTTCCTGCTTAACCCCCCCCGGGTCCGGGCCGATCACTACTTCGGCCAATCGTGGCCGCCTGCTAGCTGCTTATGAACACGGACCAGAAGAACGCTTTCAAGGACCTCGTCGGAAAGATCAGCCTCGAGCTTGTGTATGCCGAGCCGGGCAAGGACGCTGGACTTCTCCCCATCAACAGCCTGCTCTGCCAGATCGAGGACCTTCCGCTGGCCGCGGGGGGTGCTCCGCTCGTGGTTGAGGCCGTGAAGCTGGCCCGGGGGTGGATTGACCGCGTCTTTGACACCACCGCGACCTTTGACCCCGTCACCCTCCGCCTTCTGGGCGAGTGGGGGGGCTGGGGGCAGGGGGCTGCCGACGCGTGG
>DMJJ01000111.1:7555-12643 GCA_003452185.1 Verrucomicrobiales bacterium
CGCGTGGCTCTCCGGGAGCGGTCTCCCGCCCATCCCCGCCAAGTGGCGTGAGGCCGTCCAGGCTTCCGCACCCGCACCGGCCGCCGCGGCTCCCGCCGCGCCGGGAACCTCCGAGGCCGAGGCCGCCCTGGTGATGAACGTGGAGAGCGACGGCGATCTGCTTCGCGAGTTCACCAACGAGTCGCAGGAACACCTTCAGAACATCGAGCAGGGGGTGCTGGTGCTCGAGGAGAATCCGACCGACAAGGATACGCTCAACTCCATCTTCCGGGCGTTCCACACGTTCAAGGGAGGATCGGGGCTCCTGAACCTCATGCCGATGAACCGCACGGCGCATGAGCTGGAGAACCTCCTCGACCTGGCGCGGCAGAACAAGCTGCAGATCACCTCGGACATCATCAACGTGATCCTTGAGGGGGGAGATGTCCTGAAGCAGTTCATCGACGAGATGAACGACCAGCTGACCGGCCGCAAGCCGGCTGGCCCGATTTTTGTGTCGACCCGCGACCTCCTGACCCGCGTGCGGGCGGCGGTGACGGGCGGCCCCGTCCCCGTGGCTGCTCCGGTGGCGTCAGCCGCCACATCCGCTCCCGCCGCTGAAGGCTCCGCCGCGGCCGCAGCCCCTGCTGCCGCTTCGTCGGAGAAGCCTGCAGCCGGCGCGGCTTCCGCGGGAGGGTCGAAGGCCGCCTCCACCGGAGGGGCCGTGGTCAAGGTGGACACCCTCAAGCTCGACAGCCTGGTCGACCTGGTGGGCGAGATGGTCATCGCCCAGTCGATGGTGCAGCTCGATCCGGAGATTGCCCGGCTCAGCAGCCAGAACCTGAATCGCAACCTGGCGCAGCTCGGGCGAATCACCAAGGAGCTTCAGCGGATCGCGATGTCGATGCGGATGGTGCCCATCCGCCCCACGTTCCAGAAGATGAACCGCCTGGTGCGCGACGTCAGCGCCAAGCAGGGGAAGCAGGTCGAGCTCATCCTGAACGGGGAGGACACCGAGCTTGATCGCACGATTGTGGAGGAGATCAGCGACCCTCTGGTGCACATGATCCGGAACGGCGTCGACCATGGGATCGAGGTTCCCGAGACCCGCATCAAGGCCGGGAAGCCGGCCCATGGGACCATCCGCCTGAGCGCCTACCACCAGGGCGGAAACATCGTCATCCAGATCAAGGACGACGGCGCCGGGCTCCGGAAGGACAAGATTCTCAAGAAGGCATACGAGAAGGGGATCCTTCGCGAGGGGGAGGTTCCCCCGGACAAGGAGATCTTCGACCTGATCTTTGCCCCGGGGTTCAGCACGGCGGACAAGATTACCGACATCTCGGGCCGCGGCGTCGGGATGGACGTGGTGAAGCGGAACATCGAGAAGCTTCGCGGCAAGGTGGAGATCGAGTCGACGGTGGGTCAGGGGTCGGTGTTCAGCATCTACCTGCCACTCACCCTGGCGATCATCGACGGGCTGATGATCAGCGTTGGAAACGAGCGGTTCATCCTCCCGACCCTCTCGGTGCGGGAGTCGTTCCGCCCGACCCGCGAGATGATCTCCACGGTGCACGAGCGAGGCGAGATGGTGAATGTCCGGGGTCGCCTTTACCCGCTCCTGCGGCTCTACGAGGCGTTCAAGATCAAGCCCCAGACCGAGTCTCCCGAGGAGGGGATCGTCATCGTGGTCGAGGCCGGGCAGGACGTCCGGTGCATCCTGGTCGACCAGCTCCTGGGTAAACAGGAGGTGGTCATCAAGAGCCTTGGGGAAACGTTCAAGGCCAACCCGGCCGTGGCCGGTGCGGCGATCCTCGGGGATGGCCGTGTCGGGTTGATCCTGGACGTGAACACGCTGGTGCGCATCCGCCAGATGAACACCGCGGCCGCGCTCGCCAAGGTGGCCGCCTGAGTCCTCTCCCGGGCCCCGACCGCAGGCCGGGGGTGGGGGCGGATCAGCGGTTGGGCTGCGGGGTGTAGCGGAGGTACGGCTTGACGTGCCGTGCCCCCTTCGGGAAGAGGGCCGAGATCTCGGCATCCTTCACCGCAGGGGTGATGATGCAGTCCTGGCCGCTTTCCCAGTTGGCCGGCGTCGCCACCTTGAACACCGCGGTGAGCTGCAGGGAGTCGATCACCCGGAGGAGCTCCATGAAGTTGCGGCCCGTGGAGGCGGGGTAGGTGAGGGTCAGCTTGATCTTCTTGTCCGGCCCGATGATGAACACGGAGCGCACGGTGAAGGTCGCGTCCGCGTTCGGGTGAATCATGTCATAGAGGGAGGCGACCTTGCGGTCGGGGTCCGCGATGATCGGGTAGTTCACCGTGCACGACTGGGTCTCGTTGATGTCCTTGATCCAGCCATGGTGCGAGGCGACGGGGTCGACGCTCACGGCGATGCACTTCACGTTCCGCTTTTCGAACTCGCCCTTCATCCGGGCCACCATGCCGAGCTCCGTGGTGCAGACCGGGGTGAAGTCCGCCGGGTGGGAGAAGAGAATGCCCCAGCCATTTCCCAGCCATTGGTGAAAGTTGATCTCCCCCTCCGTGGTCACAGCCGTGAAGTTCGGTGCCTCGTCGCCCAGTCGTAATGCCATAAATCAGTCTCTTGATCGTGTTGAGTTCGGTTCCCCGGCCCCACCCAGGGGAGCCGGCGTGCCGATGGAACGGCACCTCGTGTATCCTTACCCGAGAATTCCGCGGGTGAAAAGGGACAAGTTGTGGGCCGCCGCGGCAGCGCGCGGAGGGCTCAGGCCACCGTCATCGAGCCGATGAGGAGTTCCTGCAGCTGGTCGACGGTGGCGGTGCCGGTGGTCCCGAGCTGGTGGATGACAAGGGATGCGGCGGTGCTCGCCAGCTGGAGCGACTCCCTGAGGGTGGCGCCCGCGGCCAGGGCCACGGCCAGGTTTGCGGTCACGCTGTCGCCCGCCCCAACCACATCGATGGGCCCCCGCAGCGGGAAGGAGGGAACCTTCTCGACCTCGCCCGAGGGGCTCGCGCCGAGCATTCCCTGCTCAGCCATGGTGACGAACACCCGGCGGCCGGTTTCCCGGGCGAACTCCAACGCGATGGGGCCGGCCTCGGCGGGGGTGATCCCCCCCTTGCGCCCGGTCATGGCCGCCAGCTCGTTGAGGTTCATCTTGAAGGTCAGGGGAGGCCAGCCCCGCAACCCCCGGCGGCTATCGGCCAGGATCAGGAGCTCGGGCTCTGCGGCGCTCAGCCGGCCGAGCTCCTCGAGCACGCGGCGGGTGACCACCCCGGTATCCGCCAGATCGACCTGGTCGAGCACGATGAGCGCGTCGACCTCCCGCGCCAGGCGCCCCAACGACTCGATGATCTGTTCCTCCACCGGCGGCGGGGTGGGGGTCCAGTTCTTGGTGTCGAGCCGGCTGAGCTCCTCCGGCGGACGCCCCGGGTGCATCAGCAGCGGCTTGCAGTAGGTGAAGGTTCTTCGGAGCCCGGTGGGCAGGAAGAAATCAAGCGGGACCGCGGGGCCTTTTTCCCGCAGGGCATGCTGCAGCTCGTAGCCCTCGCCATCCTTGCCGCAGAACCCCACGGGGTAGGCCCGTTTGACCGCGAGGGCGACGAGATTGTTGAGGATCGTCCCCGCGGCTCCGGGTTGCCCGCGGACGTTGACGACGTTGTGCACCGGGAGCCCCGTCTCGATGGAGGTCTCGGAGCGGGCGGTGTCGATCTCGAGGTATCGGTCGAGGCTGAAGTCGCCGACGATCCCGATCCGCAGCTTGGCGTAGCGGGAGGTGATCTCCTGGAAGCGGGCCTTTTTCACGGGGTGCGGAGGTTGTGGAGGAGTCGGTGGAGGAACGCCACGTTGTCGCACTGGGCGTAGTGCATCCGGCCCCCCATTCGAGAGAAGCTCTTGCAGAAGCGGAGGTAATAGGCGGCGCTTTCCTTGGGAGGCTCCCCCTGGGTCCAGTCCCAGTTGCCCCCGTCCTGGAGGTCGACCACGAAGATCTGGTGTCCCTGGATGATGGGGCGCCCCTGCTGGAGACGGAGGTTGTTGACGCAGCTCAGGCTCTTCTCAAACACCTGCGGCGCCATGATGGCGGACCCGACGGACAGGACCACGCCCCCGTCGAGCGACTCGACCGCGGTGCCAAAGAGGCGGAAGTCGATCCAGGCCCCGCGGCCGATGGCGGCCCCGTTGAACATCGGGTGGTTGGAGATGATGTCGTAGCCGATGCCCGGGTGGACGGTGAGGGGCACCCCGTTTCGGAAGGCGTTGTAAAAGATCGAGGTCTCCTTCCATGGGTGGCGCACGGTGATGCGGCCTCCGGCCAGGCCATGGGTGCGCATCGCCACGAGGAGTTCGGCGCGCGCCGGGCTCAGCGGGTGGGCCGGTTCGCGGCGAAGGGCCTCCTCAAGCGAGTCGGGGGAGGGGAGCTCCGTTCCATCCTCCGCGATGAACCGTCCGAGCGACACCCCGTAGCCCTCGGGTCGCAGGCCGCCCGAGAGGATCGCGAGGTGGAGGTTCCGGCCGGTTTCATCCCATGTGCCGAACGTTCCCGTGGCGACATTCTGTTCCACGCTTTCGGTGGACCAGTTCTGGAAGGCGAATTCCCAGTCGTGGATCGACCCGGCGCCGTTGGTTCCGAGGTGGGTGATCCATCCCCCTTCGAGGAGTCCGCGCACCAGACTGGCGCCCCCATTTTTCACCAGATGAGCCCCGTAGAGGAGCATCACCCCGGCGCCCCGGGCCCGGGCCTTTCGGATGGCGTTGGCGGCGTTGCCGATGACCGACTGGTTGAATTCGGAGGCCGGAGGCGGCGGGGCGTCCTGCTTGACCAGGATCTCCTCGATTGCGCTGAGGCTTTTTCTGGCGGCCAGCGGATACACCTTGAGCCGGGTGAGATCCAGGGGGTTGGGAATCGTCTGCATGGGATGCTCGCGGGTGGGGGAGGGGCTCGTCGGGGGCGTGGCTCCGGGGTTATGCCTTGGAGAAGATCCGATCCAGGAGCGGCGTGGCATCCCGGTAGTCGGGGATCACGGCGTCGGCCCCCACTCCGAGGAGGCGCTCCCGTTTCCAGGGGTCGATGCGGCCGGAGCCGTTGTTGGCTTCGTCGCTGGCGACCGCGATCGCTAGTCCTCCAACCTGCT